>JBFMGH010000334.1:0-11735 GCA_040752795.1 Cyanobacteriota bacterium | reverse complement strand
CATTATGATTATTTGCTCAAAGCAAAAAAATTTGGTGACATATTAATTGTAGGTATTAATTCAGATAATTCTGTAAAAAATATCAAAGGACCCTCCAGACCTATTAACAATGAAATTGACAGAGCAAGACTTGTTGCTGCATTAGATTGCGTTGATTATACTTTTTTATTTGATGAATCTACACCTGATACTTTTATTTCTATTATCAGGCCTGATATTCACGTTAAAGGAGATGACTATGATATCAATACCTTGCCTGAAGCCAATACTGTTTTAAACATTGGTGCTGAACTCAAATTCGTGTCTTTGACTGAAGGAAAATCTACTACTAATATTATTGAAAAGATTATTAACAGTCAGAAGTAAATTTTTTAATATTTGAGTTATTTGTGTTAAATTACTTTTTATAATGGGTTGATATTATGAGTGTTACTTTAACTCAAGAAATAAAAGACTTTTTAAGCAGAATTTCAACTATATATTCTGTTAGTCTCTGGAATCCTGAAACGCTATCTAGGCATTTTGACCTTGAAGATAGGTATTTTATTTTAAGTAAAGATCGTTCATTTATTAGAATACCATATTATATAGATAACCAGGATATAAAAGCTTCCATATTAGCCGGAACTTTTTTCTTTATTAAGAATAAAAGAATGGTTCGAGGCCTTCCATTTGCTTATGAAATTAATAAAGATGATAAATCCAGACAAAGCCTTAATGCCAGTATTATTGAAAAAGTTTTTTTAGAAAATCCCGGCGTGCCATATGAAAAAGAATTAAAACTTGATAGCATTAACCTTAGACTCTTTAAACTTGGTAAATCCATTTGTTGCGCAACAAGATTTGAACCATTAATTATACCGTCACAATTCCCAAAAGTTTCTTTCGAGGCATTAGAATATCTTTATAAATATTATTATAAAGCATTTGATATTTTACAAGACGGATATGTATTGTATTTCGATTATCTGGATCCGGCATATTCTGATACTATGGCAAAAACAGTTTATTTAAGAGCTATATCAACTTCCAGAGGTGAATTTCTTTCGATAAAAAAATTAAAAGAAGTTTCTTATCTTACAAAATTGCCTATAATTAAAGAGTTCTCTGCAAATTCAAGAATACCGGGTTCTTATAAAGCCTGGGAAGATGATTACAATCAATATAAATTAAATCTGCAAGAAGTTAATAAAGATGGTTTATACATTAAAGCACCACTTAGTATTACTGGTAATAATTATGATCAAATATATTTATTGATTAAAAACCCTGATATAGTTAATATACACAAGCTTACAAAAAATAAAGATACACTCTTAAAGAGAATTAAGCTTAAACTTCAAATACAGCTGCCTGAAAATGTGTCTGGAGAGGAATTTGACAGATTGTTAAAATATGAAATACTTAATGATTACAGCCTGAAAACTTATGAAGCTCTTGTAAAACCCTCTGAAATTAAATCTGAGATCTAATTAATAAATTTAATAATTGCTTCTAAAAGTCCGTCAATATTATGTGTTGTAGCTTCAATATCAACCCTTTTCAGAATAGACTCTTTAATTTTATTACTTGTTACAGGACCTATTGAAGCTATGTATGTTTCTTTAAGTTCGTTAAATATGTAATTTTCAGGTACGAGCTTTATAAAATTATTTACTGTTGAAGGGCTGGTAAAGGTAATTATATCTATTTTGTTAATACTTAAGGTATTTTTAATAAAATCACCATCGTTTTGGTTTAAAAGAGTTTTATAAACAATCAGGTCTTCAACTATTGCACCTTTATTAATTAGTGCTTCGCTAAACTCAATTCTTGAAATATCTGACCTTGCAAGAAGTATCTTTTTACCGCTTATTTCATTAATTGCATTTAAACCTTTAACTATCTCGTCAGAAAGAAACCTGTCTGGTGTGAAATCTGAAATAATGCCATGTTTTAACAGTTCTGTTTTTGTTACATTGCCAATAGTAGCGATTTTAATATTTGATAAATGCCTTGAATCAAAATTTAAAAAATATAACCGATTAAAAAAATGTTTAACACCGTTAACACTGGTAAATATTAACCAATCATAACTCTTAATATTATTGAATTCATTATCTATTAATGTAAAATCATCTACGGAGTCTATTTTAATTGAAGGTATTTCAATAACATTAGCCCCTAGAGCTTTTAGTGATGACTTAAAATAACTATTCTGTTCTTTTGGCCTGGTAATAACAACTTTTTTATTAAATAGGGGAAGTTTTTCAAACCAGTTTAACTTATCTCTAAGATTAACAACATCTCCTGTGATAAATACACATGGAGGTTTTATATTATTTTCTTTAGCAACATTAGCAATATCAGAAAGTCTTGCTGTTAATACAGTTTGATCAGGAGTCGTTCCCCAGTAAATTATTGCAGATGGTTCAAAATCATTTCTTCCAAGAGAAATTAGTTTTTCGGTAATATTTGAAAGATTTTTAACACCCATTAAAATAACTACTGTGCCGTTAAACTCAGCAACATTTTTCCAGTTTATACTACTTTCCTCTTTTAGAGGATCTTCATGACCGGTTAAAACCATAAATGCACTACAAAAATTTCTATGCGTTAATGGTATACCTGCATAAATAGGTGCTGCAACAGCACTACTAATACCAGGAATTATTTCAAATTCTATATTATGATCTCTAATAAATTCAGCTTCTTCAGCACCTCGTCCGAATATTATTGGGTCGCCACCTTTTAATCTCACAATACATTTGTATTCTCTTGCTTTACACACTAGAAGATCATTTATTTCCTCCTGTTTAAGTGTGTGCTGATTGGCTTTTTTCCCTACATATATTTTTTCGGCATTGTCTGGCACTAGATCTAATATATCAGGGTTTATAAGGTTGTCGTAAATAATTGCGTCACATTTTTTGATTATTTCCTGGGCTTTTATTGTTAATAAACCTGTATCACCAGGGCCTGATCCAATCAGATATATTTTTGGAATTTTAGTCATTAAATAATTCCTCATATATACTCTGAGAATTTATTTTATTACCTGATTCTATGATCTTAAAATCATCTAAATCTATTTTTGCATATCTATAATCTAATTCAGGATTATTTAATCGTGGCATTAATAGATGAATATCTTTTTCTTTAACATTGTAAATGACATTAAACACGCTATTTTTATGTTCATATTTATTTGGATCACTGGTTTTATAAAATAACTTTGATTTAAAAATATTCTGGATATTTTCAAATGAAAGCTTAGTTGTTAAATCTTCAAATCTATTAAGCTCACCAATTCTCTTGCTGCCGCTTTTTTCTCTTGGATAATTATAAATAATCATTTTGCCGGGAGAAATAAATTCCTTCATACTGCTTTCCTGTGTGTTTGCTACAATGGCCCCCACAGCATAATGTGCATTATTATCTACAATAAGATATACGTTTTCCAGACAGGATATTTGTTTTTCAAGAATTTCTTTACCTGATAAGGATGATTTTGCAGATTCAATTGCTATTCTTGCATTAATTGAAGGAGACGTTGCACCAATTACTTTAATATTCTCCTGATCAGGTTTTTGTATTGAATTTATTATTACACCGCTATTATTAATTCCAGATAAAACAGTTACCAGTCCGGCATAACCAATATTTATAAATGATACATTATCAAGGTTGTATATCATTACAGCAGGATATTTATTGAAAAAATCATTGTAATATCTTGAATAGGTTCTTAATACTACAGGAAAATCTTCTTCAACATATGTTGAATCCAGAGATATAAATAATGAAACCTGGTCAGATACTGATGTAACGGGAGATAAATTTGATTTAAGTACATTTTTATTTTTAATAGGTGTAACGGAAGTTGGTGCAGCTGGTGGTGCCTGAGGAGGTTGCTTTGGTATTTTTGTCCATAAAACAACTGTATTTAAAAGTATGATATCTTTTAATGTTATTTTTATCTGGTCATTATTAATACTTAAGGCCTCTGATAACCCGTTCAGTTCTTGTTTTATCCAGCATGGCATATCGTTAGAAATCTTTTCTAAAACATCTTCAAGATTAAATTGTGATTGATTTTCGTAAAAATTATCTAAATAAGCTCTTAGATCTTTAGCATATTCTGGATTATTAACCATAATGCATTTGCCAAGTGCATAACCAACATTATATCTTGAATCTTCATTTTGGTTTATTACATAAATATTAATACCTTCAATTTTTTTTAGTTCTACAATGCTTTTTGTGTAATTAAATAAAGTTCCTGGCATAATTTCAGGGTTATTATTATCAGAATTTATATCTATGTTTACAGTATGCTCTGATTCCTTTTCAGGTTTATCTTTATCAGAATTAATATCTATATTTACAGTATGCCCGGGCTTATTATTCTTTTCAGGGCAACAATTGTTTTCAGCATTTGCAGCTAAAGTTGAATTTAGAAAAACTATGGTTAAAATTATTAATAAAATTGTTTTTAACAACATTGCCTCCTAAAATAAAGTTAGCCTTGAATAATCATTATTATTAAAAAATTATTATTTGCAAATAACTATGTTGAGTTTTTATTATAATGTTGAATCAAGAAAATTAGCTGCTTCTCTTATAAGCAGGTGTTTGTATGAAAACTATTTAGTAAGAGAAGCTTTAAAATTATGGCCAGATATGAAAGATGATACCACTTTAATGTGCGCCAGGCATGCATTAATTCACTTTGAAGCAGATAAAGAATTGTTTAGAAGAAATCCTGAGTACATAGATCAACAGATTGATTGGCTAGAACAGCTTATAAATATTCTTTCAAAAGGTGAATCAATACCCAAAAACATTCTAGAATCTTATGAAGAATATTATGTTATACCTGTTTCGTTTAAATCAAGAATACTAAAGTTTTTTGCTAAAATTTTATATCCTTTTATATCAATACTTACAAATATTCTTAAGCTTTTTAAATCTTAGTTTAACTCTTTTCTCCGGGAGTTTTAAGTATATTTTTAATAATGACTGCGCCTATTAAAAATAATATTATTAAAATAATTATAAAATAATTTGCAGCAAATAAACCTGTAGAAACAACTTTAAAGGGGAGATCATTTTTAGAAAGCAGTTCATTTTGTGAGTTGTATAAGTTAAAGGTTAATACACCTTCAATTGTTTTAGGCTTGAGCCCTGATTTAAATTTATTATAAACCTTTTGAGGTAAGCTCAAAATTAATTTTTCATTTGTTACAGCACCATCTGTAAAAATTTCCGGGGTATATTTAAATCTTAAATCTGATGCTTTAATAATATCAGAATTTAGTTTAATATTACTGATCTCAATATTAACTGGCATTCTGGTTTTATCAAGATCTGAAATTATATTAATGCTTGCTTTAGCATTACCATCTTTGTCAGGAACCCCAAAATCTATAAGGTTATTAGAAAGATATATTTTACCTAACACATAAATAATTTCTTCTTTGTGTTGAATTTCTCCATTAATATCATAATAACCAAGAACAACTTTATACTGGGCAGGTTTAAGAGTATCGATTAGCTTGATTTTAGAATATATTTTGTTATCTTTTATTTTGGTTTTTAAAAACCTGGAACCCTTACTATTTTTTTCTGATTTTATATTTGTCGCTAAACAATCTTCAGGAAATGTAATTCTTCTGTCTTTAGCTATTACAGTTATTCTAACAGACTCTCCTATTGCATAGACATTATGATCTAAAATAATTTCAGGTTCATTTAGTGGTGCAGGTAAAATATTTAAGTTAATTTCCTTTGATCTTCTCTCTATATTACCAGTAGTGTAAGAGAATAATTTATAAATACCACCAGTTTTTGGAATGAATTCAGTATAGTTTGCATTATCATTTAATTTATTTAATGGTATTGAAAAAGCATTGTTATCAGGTTGAGTAATAAAAATAAAAGCTTTTGTTTTATCTGGTAAGGGTATTTTTTTATATATTGCTTTAGCCGTATCTTTTTTTTGAAAAAAAGATACAACAGAAAGCTTTTTAGTGGCCTGTTTCGTTCCATTAACTTCTGGTGAGCTAATTTTATAATCTGAATCAACAAAAATTATAACCTGTAATTTTTCAATGTTATCACCTGAAATAATTTTCCATAGGCCCACTTCAGGCTTATTAAGCAAAGTTATAATTTCATTATTAGTGGATTTACTCCAGGATATTATATCTTTAACACTTTTATTAAAATGGCTAGTTGGGCTTTCAATAGTTATATTCCCTTTAAATTGTGGTAATTTATATATCAGTATATTAATTCTCTTTACCGACGAGTCTACTTTGAATTCATAGTAACCATTTTTAACTAAAGGTTTTATTTCAGGGGGATCTGTGATTTGATTAATTATATTAACAAAGCTTTTATGTAACTCAGTGGCGTTTTGAGCAACAGTGTATTGCCCTTTTGTTTCTTCTGCAAATTTTGTCATTAATTCATTCTGCAACTTTTGACTTTCCAAATCTGCTGATTTATCTGAAAGACTGATAGGAAAGACAGTAATATTTTCGTCTTTCATTTGTTTTAAAGTTACATTAAGCAATTTATTTAAAGCCTTACGGCTTTTTTGAGAAACAGGAGATCCATCAACATCTAAAGCCCCATCTGTTAATAAAACAAAGACTTTATTAGGTGCTTTTGAGCTTTTAAATTCTTTTAGAACTTCTTCTGATGCCAGATCAATTCTTGTATCACCACCACTTTGTAACTTATCCAGTGTTTTTTTTACGTCAATAATATCTTTTGTAGATTTAATTTGTTTTAAAGGACTTAATAGATTTATTTTTGAAGAAAACTCAATTATCCCAATTTCATCTCCAGTTGTTAAAAGGTCAATAAAAAGTTTTGCTGATTCTTTTCTTAAATACTCAGGGTCAGTAGTTTTCATACTGCCAGAACTATCTATGCCTAATATAACTGAAATATTTGAATTATTATTATCTTCAATAGCATTAATAAACTGACATAAAGATATCAGTATAACTATTAGAATAAATAATACCTTAATATTTAGTTTTTTCATTGTTTATCCTCAAAGATATTTAAGCATTTTTAAAACAGAAATTGTTTAAATATTTAAACCAAACAAATAAACAGGTTATTTTTAGGTTCTTAATTTGTTATACAAAATCTTTTCTATATTTTTGTTGAATCTCTAATGCTTTAAATAATACACACAGGTAGTTTTATAATTTATTACAAATGAGTTTTTACTACAATGACATTTTAAGTTTTACTTTAATATCTAAAAGCGATCATATAAATCATTTGGAGTAGTTAGAAAGGCTATTTTGCCTGTTATACACTGGTAAAAATACCAGTATCTTAACTTGGAGATTGTATATTTTTATTGTACCCCCGTATTAACAGTATTAGAAGATAACTTAACAATAGAAAGTGTTACAAATAAATAATATTACTCCGTTATGGTTAGTAAATTAGTTGATAGTAATAAATTATTCTGAAAAAATAATACATTTGTAAAATTTTTTTAAATATTTAATAATAAATTTTTTTTAAATTGGTAAAAAATTACCCTAAAATAAATTCTTATATAGAAAGATTTTGCAACGAGATAGGCCATTTAAATACAATATATAAATTGTAATGTTATGTAAAATGTTGTAAATCCGAAAATACGGCTATTTAATTATAATATAAATGTGTCATACTTAATATATAGTTATCTGATTATTTATAATACAAAGTAGTCTTTATTAACTGGGTATAATCTAAATTTATCAGGGTATTTTTAGCTTCTCTTTTCAGAAGGATAATGGTGTTTAATCTAACGGGGTGTATTTTGGATACAACGTCAAGTCACGTTGGTAATGTTAGAGACCTTTTTTGCCTAAAAGAATGCAAAATTTTAGGTAAACAGAAATGTATTAAAATTCAAAATAATTTTTATTGTGTTTGTAAAACCTCTGATACTATCGTAAAAAATCATTGTATAAGGTTAAAAACAAGTTTTAGTTTCTTAAAAAATACTATAAATAGTGTTATTGATGATCTTGTCTCTATACACGGCTTCCCAGAAGAGAAAGCCGTTGATACATTCATAATTTTGTCTGAATTATTAGTTAATGCTATAGAACATGGCAATAAAAACGTTTTTAACAAAAGCATTATGCTTACTTATTCAGTATTTAATTCCGTTGCATATATTTCTGTTGAAGATGAAGGCAAGGGTTTTGACTACAGTAATATTATTAATAACAAAAATACTCATGGCTTAATATTAGTATCTACCCTAGTTGATGGAATTTGCTGGAATGATAACGGCAATAAAGTTTATGTTTGCATACAAATATAAATCTTATAAGGCTTATGCATAAGTTAATATAGCATATTTTCATTTGTTTAAAATAAGCTTTATTTAAACGTTAATGAAAATTGGGTTAAAATATTTTTAGGGTTTATTTTTTTATCAAACCACTATTGTTTTACAAAGGGCTAAATTTGGAAGAGAAAGATAAAATAAAATCTTACTGGACATCATGGGCTAACGGTAACGTATCTGTAGTCCCTAGAATTATTGAATTATGTCCTGAATTAGCTCCTTTGATGCATACACCGCAGTCAAGATCCCTGCATTCTGAAGGAACTGTAGGAAGACACACTATTCTAACCTGCGAAGCTGCTAATGATCTTATTGGGGCTATTGATCTTAATTATAGAAAAATATTCAGATTTGCGGCATTACTACACGATGTAGGCAAGCCGCATTGTCTTATAGAAGCTGCACCAGGTATATATTCTTTTCCTGATGTTAATAATGTTAGTTGTAAACAGGCTAGAATTATACTTGATAAATATGCACAACTTTCAATAAAAGAAAGAGAAATGACTCTTGCACTAATTAACAATCACATATATCCTGTTAAAATAATCCAGCAGGATCTTTCAGTTAGAGAGCTTTATAAAATTTCTTTAGAAAGTGATTTAGAAACCTTATATTATCTGGCTAAATCAAATTATATAGGAAGAAAAGCTCTTAATTTAAGAGAAAGATTTGAAATAATTGAAAAATTTAAACATCTTTGTATTGATCATAACCTCTGGAAAGGACATTCCTGGGGTGGATTATTACCTGTAGATAACTTTAAAAAATATGGCAAAAATGCTCAGGCCATTAAAAACACTATTGATTGGTTTTATTTAACTGGTGCTATTGAAAATGAATATCATGCTAGAGACTGGTTTCTTAGTTTAAATGAATGGCAGGGTGGTACTTTATATTTTACTGTTGGCCCACCGGGTTCTGGTAAATCTACCTGGATTAATAAAAATTATTCTATGGTTCCTGTTGTTAGTTCAGATGGCATCAGGGTTGAATTATCGGGCAATATGGTAGATCAATCTAGAAACGATCAGGTTTATGAGATTGCTCATACAAGAATTAAAGAATATCTAAGAGATGGTAAACAAGTTGTTTTTGATACTACCAATGTTAATTTCAACAAAAGAAAAGCAATTATTAATATTGCCAGAAATCTGGGTGCTCATGTTATCTGTTTATTTTTTTCTACCACATATGAAAATTGTCTGGCCAGAGTTAAAAATCGCCCGGAGTTACCTCTTTCTAAAGAAGTAATAGATGAAATGTATCGTGAATTTGATTATGTTTCTTCTTATGAATATGACAAAATAATCTATGTTTAATAATAGAATTCTTATTGAAATTAATATATATTCTGGAAATTATGGAACGTATTCTTTTATTGTGAGCCTTTTAAAGCTAACATTGTCTCTCTGATTCCTTATTTATGAATAATACGAGTTAAATATACTGATTCTTGAAAGTAATCTATAGATTTCAGATTATAGAGGCAGGGTGTTTTTAATGTGTGTGGATATTATTTCAAGAGAAAACCCGATTATAATCGGGTTTTAGACTAGTTATCTTAATAATTTGACGTACTAAGTATGAAAAGTTAATTTAAAGCCAATACTTTTATGTTATTACTTGTATTTGCAAGTTGATTATTACCGGAATGTTTGTATATAACAGTTAATTCATTAATTTTTTCCGGCAGTTTATCAAAAGGCGATGAAAACATTACAGCATCTAAAGCTGCCTGGTTATCTTTTTTGACGTTAGAAGGATCAGTTATTCGGAGATTTTTGTAGGTTCCGTTTTTTCTAATTTTGAAAACTATTTCAACTGAGTTGCTATGTTTTGGTGCGAACCAGTTACTTTTAAGCTCATTGCTAACCTTGTTGATATATTTATCAACATTTTGAGAGCTTGTATTTGTTACATTGAGCCGTTTGGTAAAATATTTTTGATCGTTAGCAAAAACTTGAGAGCAAACAATTAATACAAATCCTAAAATTAATAAAACTAATTTTTTCTTCATTAAGCCATTACCCCTGTTTATGCAACCTTTTAAAGCATATATTATTTTAGGAAATATGGCATATTTATTAAGTTTGTAAAAGTTCTTCTGAAAGCTTCAGGCTAAATCTTTTTAGTGTTTTGACTACAACAATTAAATATATTATTGTTCTTTTGTATGTAAGTATTCAATTTATTATTTTGTTAAAAAAAAATTTCAAAGTTTTTTTTAACCTGTATACTTATTTTAGAATTTAAATTGTTCATTTTAATTTGGAGAAAAAGAAATGAAATTAAATTTAGAAAGAAGCTTTACTGCACCTTTCACATCAATGGGAGAAAGTAGCTTATCAACAATTTATTTAATTGCTGGTGGAATAACTCTGCTGGCATTTGTTTTAATAATGCTTTTTCAATTCGGTTTTCAAGTTATTCTTGGAATACTTCAGGTGGCAGCAGGGGATGGAACTGGTGCTATAGTGGTTGGTGTTTTAAGTATAATTGTTTCACTTCTTCTTGTAGTTGTTAATATGGCTTGCATGGCACTTCCATATGGTTATATTACTGAAACAGCAAAGCTGGAAATATATGATAGAACTTCTATTATGCCATCATGGGAAGGAAATTTTGCCAGGTTTTTCTGGAATGGTTTAAAAGTACAGTTAATAATGCTGGTATACGGTATTTTGATAGTTTTGTTATGTCTGATACCGATTTTGATAACGGTAGCAATAGCAATATTGGTAAATGGACAGAGCTCAGATATAATGGGAATAGTAGGGGGAATTGGAGGCATAATTTGCTTTATAATTATTGCAACAGTGATTTTATTTTATATGTTTATGCTTCCAATGATTATAGTGTTTTTTGCAGCAGAAGGTAGAATGTCTGCAGGTTTTAATGTAATTGGCATATGGGGAAAGATACTTACTAATATTGTTGAATATCTTCTTGCTATAGTGATAGTTATATTGTTGTCTATTGTAGCAGGTATAGCAGGGACTGTTATTGTTTGTACCTGTATTGGTATTCTAGTAATACCATTATTATGGTATTTTATATTCCCTATAATAAGTTTAAATATGTTTGCACAATTATATAAAGACTAGATTTAAGAGACTTTTGTATAACTGATGTTTTAGTTCTTTTAAGAATTAATAAGGTTATGTAGAAATCTTTTTAAGATAAAAAAGAGCTATACTGATCCTTGAAAGTAATCTATAGATTACTTCCGTGGATTGGTATAAGAGAAATGAGTATTATTATTTGAAACTTTTGTTATACTGTTCTTTTGCATAGGCATAGTTAGAATGTCTGAATTTAAGTAATCTTTTATCTTTTTTAAAGGCACTTTTATAGAGTTCCAGAGCTTTAAAGA
>JBFMGH010000333.1:0-6001 GCA_040752795.1 Cyanobacteriota bacterium | reverse complement strand
TCTTGCAAATGGCCAGAATATGGTAATTAGACAAGTTGACAGAGAAGAAATTCCTGATTTGCTACCACATGTGGAGCCTTTAATAAAGGTAGAGAGGGATTTTTATGACCTTGTTGCAGCACGTGTATATGCAGAATTATTATCATATTATAGATACAGAGTACAGGATGAATATGTTTTAGTGGCACAAGTTGATGGAGAACTAGCAGCGATAGTGAATGGAAGAAGACTTAACCAGGATGTTGGTATTTCATTGCATACCCTATCATTGAGAAGAGGCCTTAGGGTAGGCGCTCATGCCTTTGCAGCCAAAATGGAATATCATATAGATATTCTTAAGCAAAAAGAAGTTCTTATAGTTGCTGAATCGCCTATAGGCTTTAGGCGCTGGATGATTGAATATAAACTAGAAAAACGTTTTCACATTCCTCATGAGCTTGGAGGAGTTCCATCATATGCATTAACAAAAGAATTGTTTGATAAAGCTAGAGGCAGTTTAATTGTTGGTAGACGACCAGTGCCAGAAGATATATTAAATGTTGCTAAAGCAGAAATAATTCCACCATCAGATCCTCCAAGAATGCCACCAGATTTATTGGCAGCTACCAGGTCAAAATATGACTCAACAGGTTCATCTTTAATTGGACAAAGGGTGTTAAATAAGGAGGTTCAGTAAAATGCGTGATGTATATGTTTTAGGAATAGGAATAACTAGTTTTACCCGACTTGAATATCCTTTGTATGAAATTGCTGCCTATCCAGCAAAAATGGCAATGAAAGATGCTGGTATTGAAACAGTAGATCATATATTTGTATCAAATATGGGTGGAGCAAGATTAAATAATCAAACAGGTTTAGCCAGTGCAGTTGTTGACAACCTTAGTTTATTACCAGCTGGTGCTGAAACAATAGAAAATGGCCCAGCATCAGGTGCTTCTGCAATTAAAGCAGCATATATGGCTGTGGCATCAGGCCTGCATGATGTTGTTATGGCAACAGGTGCTGAGCGTATGAGAGAAGTAAATAATCTCGATGCAACAGACTTTGTTGCGACATTAACACATCCTCTAGCTGAATATATTTACGGAGTAACGTTGCCGTCTTTGGCAGGTATGTTTACACGATTATATATGGATAAATATGGGATTACATCGAGACACCTTGGAATGGTTGCTGTAAAAAATCATGCTAATGCTATGAATAACTTTTATGCTCACCTTCACCAGGAAATAACTCTTGATGGTATTTTGGATTCTCCAGAAGCAATGACAAATAACCCATATGTAGCAGATCCTCTCAGATTTTTTGACTGCTGTCCTGTTTCAGATGGAGGCGCCTGTTTAATATTAGGAACGGCAGACGCAGCAAGGAGAACAGGAAAACCAATGATAAGATTGGCTGGTGT
This sequence comes from Cyanobacteriota bacterium, assembly GCA_040752795.1. GTDB lineage: Bacteria > Cyanobacteriota > Vampirovibrionia > JBFMGH01 > JBFMGH01 > JBFMGH01. The sequence continues at coordinate 4,596 of JBFMGH010000333.1, read as the reverse complement.
TGGTCAGGCAACAGATACTCATTGTGTCTTTGAAAGAGATGAGCCTACGGATCTTCTTGCAGTTAGAGGTGCTGCGAAAAAAGCTTTTGATATGGCAGGAAAATCTCCCTGTGATGTTAATGTAGCTGAACTTCACGATGCTTTTACAGTCCTTGAAATAGTTGAAAGTGAAGAAGTCGGATTTTTTAATAAAGGTGAAGGCCATATAGCACTTGAAGAAGGGTATACTAAACTGAATGGCAAATTACCGATTAATCCTTCAGGCGGATTAAAAGCTAAAGGACACCCTGTTGGTGCGACAGGCATTGGACAGGCACATGAAATTGTTTTACAACTTCGTGGAGGAGCAAAAAAACGTCAGGTTGAAAATGCTAAAGTAGGTTTTACATGCAATTTTGGCGGCTTTGGCAACAATGTTGTTTGCCTTGTCTTTGAAAGGGAGGATTAATAATATGTCTAAACTTAAAATATATGGTTATAAATGTAAAAACTGTGGCAAAGTTCACTACCCACACAAATCACTTTGTAAGAATTGTAAGCACGATATGTTCGAAGATTTTGAACAAGTTGAGTTGCCAACGAATGGTAAACTTTTAACTTTTACTAATTTGCACACACCTTCTGGTGATTTTGATGTACCAATACTTAAATTAGGAATTGTTGAACTTGAAAATGGCAATAGAATTACAGGCCAATTGAATATTGATGAACCAAAGATTGGTATGTCAGTTAAAGGTGTTGTAAAAACTGTTAGAAAAAGTGATTATGAAAACTATAAGGGAATTGTTTTCAGCAAAGCATAAAAATTAAGGGCCCCTTTAAGGGGCCTTTTTAATATTAACTTTCAATAATCTTTTCAGGGAATGTCTCTTTAATGAATATGCTTGTTATAGTAGTGATAAAAATAGTTGCTAAACAAAAAATCATCATTACTAAGTAACTATGTTCGGTATAAAATCCATTTACCTTATTAATATCAAGAATAATCCCAGTTATAATTTGATAAAAAAATATACCCAGGAAGTATGCAGGATTAATTAAGCCTAAAGAGGTTCCAACAATCCTCTCTGGTATATCATCCTTAATTATAATGAAGATCATGGGCAACAATTGTCCTCCTGCAAGCCCCATGATAAAGAAAATAAATATCAATAACAGATCAGATAAGTGTTGTATCCAGAAAGTTATTATAACCCAGCAGATAAGAGTAATTATTAATCCAATTGTCAAAGGTTTTTTTCTGCTACGAAAAATATTATCCGATACAAACCCAGAGGCAAATGCTCCAATTGTAACACCGAGTGGAATAAATAAAATAAGATTATTAGCAGTAGTTGCAGTTAAATCTTTTAAGCATATTAAGTATTTTGTCGACCAAAGACCTTGAAAACTTACATAAGCTCCAAATGTAGCAAAAAATATAAACGCTAATAACCAGAAATTTCTTTTTTTAAATAAATATTTTATTGTATCAATTGTAGATATTTTAGAATTAGCGTTATTATTTTCGATATTTTCGTTATATTTAGTATTTCTATTATGTAAGAAAAAGAGTGTTATTAGAAGCATTATAAAGCCAATTAAGGCAAAAACTATAAAAACATCACGCCACCCAAGAATATAGGCAAGATATGCCAGGGGTGTAGTTGCTATTAAAGCGCCAAGATGCCCAAGCCCTAAAAATAGCCCGCTGACCCTGGCAAATTGTTCGGGTGCAAACCATTGAGCGTATAATTTTAAAGATGGAACAAGTACACCAGCAACGCCAATGCCTATTAATGACCTTGATATAAAAGCAGTGAAGAAGTTACTACTAAAGGAAAAACAAACACATCCAATAACAGAAATGCTTAAAGATGCTAATATAACTTTTTTAGAGCCAAATTTATCAGCTAATATGCCAATAAATGGTTGTAATAATGCATAACAAAGAAAATATGTACTTGACATAGTACCTAATTCAGTGGCATTTATTTTTAAATCTCTTATTAATTCATCTGCTATGGCATTTGTAGAGACTCTATGAAAATAGACTAGATTATAAAGTAAGGATGTAATTATAAAGATAATCCATTTATAGTGATCTTTAATATTGATCATAAGTTAACCTTTATGTATCAGGACAAAGTTGTAAATAAAAAGCGGGTTTTTGAATTTAAAACAAAAACCCGCAAAAAATTATTTCTTTAAAAATTTTGCAGGCGGTTTATATAATCCACCCGACCATTCAACCAGGTCTTCTATCGATTTTGCGGCCAGCAGATCTTTATTAGCATCTTTAATATTGATATTAAGATCTTCTGGATACTGAACTAGCTTTTTATCTCTCAATTCACCAATTCTGTTTTCATTAACCATGCTTCCTAGAGGAGATTTGCCAGCTACAGAACATATTGTATCTTTTCGTTCTTGAAGATTTTTACATTTGTGTAAATAAGCAACTCCAACATCAGTGATAATATGAGTTAAATCCTGGCCATAGATCATAACAGGTGGCAGTGGTAGATTAGCTTTTTCGGCTAATTCCCATGCATCAAGTTTTTCAACGAAGGTAGGATGCTCAATTTTTCGACAGGATTGAACAATTTGAACAACTAATTTTTTACCTACAGGCATAGGACCATTTAACTGTTCATTTAATGGATAATTTTGTCCAACCTTCATCCAGGCGTCTGAAGAATGGCGTCTTCCACCAGCATTAGTACCCATATTAGGAGCACCGCCAAAACCGGATATAGCTCCTAATGTAGCAGTGGAACTGTTACCATATTGATCTATTTGAAGTGTTGAGCCAATAAACATGTCGACTGCATAATGTCCTGCGGCCTGTGCGAGAGCTCTGTTGGATCTCATTGAGCCATCAGGGCCCATGAAAAATATATCAGACCTCTCTTCCATATATTTTTCCATGCCAATTTCAGATCCAAAAGCATAGATTGATTTAACAAAACCAGACTCAATAGCAGGTATCATTGTTGGATGAGGGTTAAGTACCCAGTGAGTACAAATTTTACCTTTTAATCCAAGCTCTTTTCCATAAGTTGGTAATATGAGTTCTATGGCAGCAGTGTCATAACCTATTCCATGATTTAATGATTTTAAATTATAAGGCTCATAGATACCTTTAATGGCCATCATTGCCATTAAAATTCTAACATCAGGAATCTTAGCTGGATCTCTTGTAAATAAAGGCTCAAGGTAATATTCTTCTGAAGTTGGAATGATATAATCTACCCAGTCACCTGGAATATCTACACGGGGAACTTTGTCAACAATTTCATTAACCTGAGCAATAATAATTCCTTTTTTGAATTTTGTTGCTTCTGCAATAACTGGAGTATCTTCAGAATTTGGTCCGGTATATAAATTACCATATTTATCAGCAGCATTGGCAGCTATTAAGGCAACACGTGGTGTTAAATCAACAAGATATCTTCCATACAGTTCCAAATACGTATGTATTGCCCCAAGTTCTAATTCATTATTAACAATCATTTCAGCCAGGGGTTTCATTTGAGGGCCGGAAAAGGCAAAATCGAGTTTTTTTGCAATTTTTTTTCTGAATACGTCAAGATGTTCCGGTAAAGCCACAACAGATTGAACCATATGTAAGTCATGAATTTTTTCTGGGCTTACTTGAGAAAGAGCTTTTGCCATAAAAGAAGCTTGTTTTTGGTTATTTCCTTCAATACAAACTCTATCATATGGTTCTATAACTGCTTCAAGAAGTTTTACAGCGTCTTCCTGGTTAATGATCTTGCCGGAAACATTTAATTGCTCTTTAACTCTGTTAAGCCGGCAAATTGTATTTTCTGCCAATGTATTCCATTGGACGATTTCAGTGGTTGTCATTTAACTCTAACTCCTTCTAGATTGATATTCTATTTAACTGTGTGAGCAAAAACTTTCTCGGTTGATTCAGGAAATCTTGGGAATGAAGTTTTTGCAGGTTGAAGAATATCATTATATACAGAAAGATTCCTATCTTCAATATGATTAAATAACATTGGGGCTTTACTGCCATTTCCAATGTAAGCTAATGGATTTGGGTTGAGTCTTGCAGCAGTAATTTCATCACATCCACGGCATAATGCAATGCGTTCAGCAATAGGACTAATAATCATACTATGACCAAAATAATTTGTGCCTTTGGCATCTAAACCTACAGCATTAGCAGCAATAACATAAACATGATTATCATATGCTCTAGCTTTATTTGTTAGTTCCCATATTTCAAATGATCTTAAGTATGCAGAAGGTCTGACAATTACTTCAGCTCCATTAACAACACAGGCTCTTGATAGTTCCGGAAAATCACCATCATAACAACAAATTAAACCAATTCTGGCGAAAGGTGTATCAACAACAACAACTTCATTTCCTGCTGTTGACCATCCGCCATTTTCTATTCTTTCGGTAGGAAACAGGTGAGTTTTTCTATATTTGCCAATAATTTCACCTTTATCATTAATTAATAATACTGAATTATAAATAACATTTTTTTCATCACCACGTTCATAAGTTGGCCAAATAATATAAACTTCTTCTTGAGCAGCTTTCTGACATATCTGTTCAGTAAGTTGACCCGGGCAATAG
>JBFMGH010000332.1:0-5878 GCA_040752795.1 Cyanobacteriota bacterium | reverse complement strand
TTTGATCCAGAGTTGTATTAAACTTGATAAACAGGATTTTATTATTCAAAAAAGTACTGAACTGGGTATAAATAAGATTTATAATGTTATTAGTGATCATTCTAATGCTAAATTTAAAACGGAATCGGAGATTAACAAAAAACTTATACGCTGGCAAAAAATTGCATTAAATGCTGCCAGGCAATCTAAAAGGCTTACTATTCCAAATATTGAAATTTGCCTTAATCTGGATCAACTTTTATCTAAGTTGCTATGTAATGTTAATAATTCTATTATTATTGCTTTTATTGAGGACAATAATATTATTACTTTTAAAGAAGTTTTAAGAGCCTTTAAAACACCAGTAGAAAATATCTATATTATTGTAGGTCCTGAGGGAGGTTGGTCTAAAGAAGAGATTATGCTTTTTAGCAAATATAATATAATCACAACAAACCTGGGAAGAAATATATTAAGGGCTGAAACAGTTCCTATTGTAGCTTTAGGGATTCTAATATATGAATTTGAACTATAATGAGAAAGTAAAATTAGCAGTATTTTCAGATGAAATAAACTTACGTCTTATAGAATTTTCTAAAGAATTTAAAGGTGTTGATATTTATCTTGTCGGAGGATACCTGAGAGATATAGTTCTTGATATACCAACTGAAGATAGAGATTATGTTATTACAGGAATGTCAGGGCTATTATTTGCCGAAAAGGTAGCCAAATTTTTTAATGGACATTATGTTCTTCTTGATAAAGAAAATGGTATTGCAAGAGTTGTCTTACCTGACAAAAAAGATTATATTGATATAGCACCCTGTATCGGAAAAGATATTTATGAAGATCTTTCAAGAAGGGATTTTACAATAAATGCTATGGCCTATAAGCTCAATTGTAACCCCGATTTTCAGATTATTGATCCTCATAATGCTCTAGAACTAATAAAAGATAAAATTATAAAAGCAATTTCAGAGAAAAATATAAAAGATGACCCCCTTAGAATATTAAGAGCATTTAGAATAGCAGCTCAGCTATCAGGCAATATAGACCATTCAACAATTGATTTTTTCAAACAAAATTATAAATTAATAGTTAATTCAGCAGAAGAACGAGTTAATTCTGAATTAAACAAATTGTTTAGCCTGAATAATTCATTTGATTATTTTAAAATGCTTGTTGATACAGGTATTTTAGAGGTTATTATACCTGAGTTGCATGAATTGCACAAAGTACCTGGAAGAGGTTATCATCATCTTGGCTTGTTTGAACACACTTTAGAAGTATATAAACAAATTGAACTACTGATAAAAAATTTGTCTGAGAGAACAGTTAATCATTTAAATGAATTTTTAACTCATTCTACAAGACGCATTGTTGCATTAAAGTATGCAGCTTTATTGCACGATATTTCAAAACCCGGTACCTGGGTTATTACAGATGATGGAAAGCATACGTTTATTGGTCACCCGGTAGAAGGTGCTGTATTATCAGAGCAGATTTTAAAACGTCTTAAATTACCAAATACACTAATTAAAGCGACCTGTAAGCTAGTCAGGTACCATCTTTATCCTTCGCAGCTTTCTGGAGAAACAAATTTGCCTACTGCCAAAGCTATGAGAAGGCTATTTAGAAAAGGTGGTAATGAAGTACCTGAGCTTATAATTCTTGCAATAGCAGATAGAAAATCAGCATTAGGGCCATTAATTACTATAGAAGATGTTAATAATCAGGTCGAAATGCTTATTGGTATTCTTGATGAATATTATAATTACCTTGATATAGAAGATGAGTTACCATTATTATTAAATGGTAGAGATATTATGCATTTATTATCAATAAAACCATCCCCAAAAGTGGGTATTATTTTAAATGCACTCAGGGAATATCAGATTGAATGTGGTATTACAAACAGAGAAACAGCTGTAGAGTGGTTGTTGAAGAATTATGGTAAATAGTGTAGCTAATTATTTTGAATTTTCACTCTTTACAACATTAAAAATAGTAATAATTAGTAAAACAGTGAAAAATAAGTTATCTGTTAAATAAAAAAATATTTTTCATTTACTAAAAAGCAGTGTCATAATAAAATATTAATAATTATCAAGTAACTAAAGGGTTTATGGGTTTAAAAACTATGCTAGAAGTACATAAAATAAGTTCAGATAACGTTTCCAGGCTTCAGAAAATCTATAATGAGTTTAAAGGCTTGGCCAATGATTATTATAAAATTGAGACATCCCCTCTGGAATATGAGCAATTTAAGAGAGGTATAGAACTAAAGGTTTTAAAGGGATTCTATGCAACCTTTGAAGATGAGCCAATAGCCTTTGTATTTTACGTTATAGAAGAGCATAGATCCATAGAAATTAATATTTTACATGTTACAGAAGAGTTTAGAAACGAAGATGTAGAAATGGAGCTATTAGAGGCATTAACTGAAGAGGCCAAGAGTATACCCAATTGGGATGTAATTAGTTACCCAATGCTTGGTGGTCAATCAAAGTTTGTGCATAAGATGTCACATTTGGGTTTTAAGCTTGTGGGTCAGGCAATAGTAAGATTCAATTTGACAGATGTGATATCACCCCAGATAGTAGGCAAGCTTCAATTGTCAGAAATGCCTGAAGGCTGGACAATAGACACATGGAAACCAGAGTATCAGGAAGGTGTAGCCAAAGTAATTTATGAGAGTTTCAGCACCGCCCCTGATGCATTATTTGACCCCAGATTCAGAACGCTTGAGGGATCAAGAAAAGTTGTTGGTATGCTTGCAGATAGTACTATTGGTGAATTTCAACCACAGTGCACTTCAGTATTACTTCATGAAGGTGAGCCAAAAGGAGTGTGTTTTGGTAATTTAACAACGCAGACAATTGGTAATATACCTTTAATAGGTCTTATGCCGGAAGCCCAGGGCAAGAAGTTAAGTTTACATTTAATAAAAAACACTATTATGAATTTTATAAGAGATGTTATCGATGCTAAACTTGATTGTATGGAAATAAATGCCACGGTTGAAACAGACAACTTTCCGGCGTTGAAGATGTATAGAAAAATAGGCTTTAGAGAAGATTATAATTATCCTCATGCCTATATGGAGAACAGAGCTAACAAAAAAGAAGGTTAAGAAGAATGGATTGGTTAAAAAAGATAATAGATCAAGCTGAAGAAATTTCAGAAGAAAAAGTTGTAGAACAGATTTATACTGAAGATGGCTCTATAAATAACAAACGCTTAATTATGGCGCCGGGTGTGTATATGAAATTTGAAGATCAGGGTAAAATATTGATGCAAAATGTCAACTCTGAAGGAGCAGTTGAGTTCAGCAAAGATATAATACTGCTGGTGTATGACTTTTTCAGCCCAGAAAATGGCGGGCTGGTAGTAGCAGATTTTCTAAAAAACTGGCCACCAGATAGTCATGAAGAGTTAAAAAGGTCTATACAGCTTTTAATAGGCAGCGAGATTCTTATTGATCTTGATAAAGTTGAAGAAGCTAAGAAATCAGATGATACGCCACAGGCCCCAACACCTGAAAAAAATGTTCATATAAACTTAATTAATCACCATTACATGCTGAAAGACTATGTAAGAGTAGCTGCATATCGCAGAGCTATAGAGAATAAAATCAGAGAAGGTTCTGTAGCAATGGATCTGGGTACAGGAACAGGTATATTAGCATTTATAGCCGCGAAAGCCGGAGCCAAAAAGGTTTATGCAATTGAAAAGAGATCAGATGTTGTCAATTTGTCAAAAGAACTTGCAAAAGATAATAAAATTGACGATAAAATAGAGTATATAATAGGTAATTCAGCTAAAATAGATGCCTCATTATTAGATGAGAAAGTAGATGTATTCATTTCAGAGATTTTAGGTAGCGGCATATTTGAAGAAAATGTATTAGAGTTTACTATGGATGCCAGGGATCGTTTTTGCAAGCCTGATGTAGACTTAATACCTTACAAACTTGATGTTTATGCGTTTGGTTATGATGCTGGAAGGCAGGATGATATAGGCAAGGAAGCTATGGAAGTTGAGAGGATGTATGATCTGAAGCTGACTAAATACAGAGAGAATCTTGTCAATTTTATATCAGCAAGGTATGAACGATTTAATACATCCATATATAAAGTAATGACTAATCAATTAATGACAAAAAGTCTTGACCTCAGAACGCTTAAAGCCTCAATGTTTAAAGATAAACTAGAGCTGGAAGCTATTGAAGATGGTGAATTTAATGCATTATGTGCATATTTTGTTGCACATCTTGATGAGAAGACAACATTAACTAATTCACCGTGGGCACCAGCAACACACTGGATACAGAAAGTATTTGTCATGCCACAGTCATTACAGGTTAGGAAAGGCCAGAAAATACCTATAACATCAGTTTATGATGGAGATTATAGAGTAGAACTCAGAGTAGAATAATTTAAAGCCATATATCGTTTACTTTAGTGTATAGGTATAAACAGTCAAAATATCTGTATAGTTTTATTATAGGTGAGTCAAAAAGCATATATATTAAATAGAAATGAATCATAAAATACTAGAATTACTATGGTATGCTATTCTGACTATAATATTTATTCTTAAGAATTGATATAGCTTTGTCTGAGCAGAGAATCATATTAGATTTACATCGATTGAAGAGTTCTGGCAGAAATATTAAGCAAAAATTTTCATACAAGTAATTACTATTATGATGAAAAATACAAATATTTCTGAACAACAGGTGTTTTTAATAGTATTTATTACAAAAAATACATACAAATTGTAAATTTTATAATTTATAGATCGGAGATTGTGTCAACTTTTAATTTCAGGAGGTTTTATGCAGGTGTAAGAATAACATTTTAGCGGATCAACACTCCTTCTCTAAAAATCAACAGGAACAATCCAGAATATGATTTCATCCTCCTCAATAGGTAGCACTATATTATCTGCTGCAGGCGAAGCCAGTAAGAGCAACGCCGCAACAACTATGATGACTACCGGCCTTGGTTTTGTCAGAACAGGGATGGTTCCACTTGACAGAAAGACACCTAAAGAACAAAAAGCTCAGGTGGCAGCTTGGGTTCTCGCCTCTACTATTCTTTCATTAGTAACTCAGCTCAGTGTATATAAATTGCTTGGCAGTTTCATTGACAATATAAGCATTAAGAACTTAAGACTTGATAAATTCGGAAATCAATTAAAGAACCTGAAGAGTTTACCGTTAGATGATATAGATAAGGCATTCAAAGCAGTTGAAGGTACAGGCATTGCTCATTCAACCAGCAAATGGGCAGCAATGAGATCCGCAATATTAAAAGCAGTTGATCCGTCAAACCCTAAAGAGAGAGAATTAGTTAAAAAGCTACTTACCAATCTCGACGATATTGCAAGACAAGCGAAGTTCAGTACAACTGCAGTGCCTGATAAATTTGCACAGCAAGTTGTCAACAATGTTAAAAATATCAAAGGTGCTAATCAATTCTTTATGTTCCTGTTTGGAGCCGCTTTATTCACAGGTTATTTAATACCAGCATTTATAACAAAATATCTGCCAAATATAATGCAGTTCGGGCATGACAAGATTAAAGTTAAAGGTAATTCAGTTTTACCAGCACCAAAGAAAAGACCTAACGAGGAGAAGAAGAAATCAAACTTTGTTTTGTTCGGCATACCTTTATTAGCCAGTGGTGGAGTACTAGCATTTTTAAATAGCCATAAAATGGATCTTACAAAAGGATTTGGAGAAAAATTCCATAATGCCTTCAAGTCTATAGCAAAATGGGATTATAGTATGAACCCCAATGCTAGAATAGTTAGAAATATATTCACCAATGCAATATTGAGACCATTTGCAGCTCTATTAGACGGCCGTATATTCCTTGCAGTATATAACTTT
>JBFMGH010000331.1:0-6619 GCA_040752795.1 Cyanobacteriota bacterium | reverse complement strand
CAATTATAAAATATATTTTTTATTTATTTTTTTTTTTTTTTTTTTTTCGCTGCGCCCCACAAAAAAACCCCCTGCCTCTATAATCTAGAATCTATAGATTACTTTCAAGGATAAGTATATATTCTCAAAAAAGCTACGGTAGCAGAGAAATAGTGTCTTAACTACTGTTTCCTGATATTTTATTAAACATTAGTTATGTAGAGGTCTCATTAATTATTTTCAATAATCAGTATAAATTTAAAATTGCTTTTTATACAGAAATTGCCATTTTCATAAAGATAAATATAATCATACTAAGACTTGGCATCGGGAACTTTTTAATAATCTCTTGTTCTATTTATTTCTGAATAGCTTAATTCCTCTAAATGTTAATCAAGTTTAAAAGCTATCTACCGATATAATAATTGTTAAAGAGAGGAATACTTTTTGAGCAGTATAAATGTAAACATCGGATCTAATGTAGGAAGAGCTGGCATACCTGCTCAATCATCCGGCAGTTCTTCCAGTGCTCAAGTTGACTCAACCCAGGCATCTGGCTCCAACCAGGTTTCTTATCAAAATGCCTCTCCACAAACTACAATGAACCTGCTTACACAAAGGATGATGTCTAATGTAGCTACACTTAACGCCATGAATATTAAAGAATTAAATATTCTCATCAGAGAGCTACTATCAATGCCAAAAGAAATTCAACAATTATTAGCACTTCTTGCTTTTGGTGAAACTAACCCTAATAACCTCTCTCAACTTTTTAAAGACCCTGATTTGCAGTTGATTATTAAACAACTTCAACAATTATTAGGCAATAACTCTAAAGAAGTTATAAATAAATTAATTCAACTAACTCAAAATAATGCACTTTTCTTTGAGGGAAGCAATCAACTTAGAGATATATTAGGAGTTATTAACAAAATTTCAGCCTCTATGCAAACATCTCCTTCTGATGCTCTGACTACCGCTATGATTTTATATTTACCCTGGTTGCCCCTTTTAGAACAGAACAAATTTGAACTTATTTTTGGCCATAAACAAGATGAAGAAACTGGTGAAAAACTTGATATTGAAGTTTTGATCCTCTTTATTAGAACCGATCACCTGGGTACCTTTAAAATAACTATTATTTTAAATAAAGACAAAACTCTTGATATTAATATTGAAAGCGATAAAGCAGCTTTAAATATAATTACAAACCTTACTAACAAAGTTAATGAAAGGTTAGGAACAACAGGAGTAAAATCAAATATTGCAACTACTGTTAGAAAAGTAGAAGAAAAGAAATCCCCTAAAGAACTTAAAGCCGAGTCTAAAAAAAGTGTTTCGCTACATCCATCCGGAAAAATTTCTGTTATTACTGTAAATGCAGGTTATCTTATTACTAAAATTATCTTCGCTATGGATGAAAGAGAAGAATTATTGAAAGTTAGAGAAGAAAAAATTAAATAATTTTCAATAGTTGCCGAAAATATTAATGTAACATTTTGTAACAAAAATTTCGTCTCACTTTCTACCTCACTATAATCAACACTCAAAAGAGAGAATGAAGGAGAAGATTAAATGAAGTTATTCTCGGGAATAACCGTTATTGATGACGGTATGAATGAGTCTATTCGCGGCATGCGTTCAGAAATGAAGTTATTGCAATTAATTACCAATAACATTACACGCTTCGGTGTTGCTGGTTATCAAAAGAAAATTCCTATTAAAACTTCTTTTGCAGAATATATTGGTAGCCACGGTGTTGATGCTATTACTGATACTACTCCTGGTAGAATGAGATTAACTGGCAATCCTCTTGATTTTATTATTGAAACCCATGGTTATTTTCAAGTTCAGGGCAAAGATGCTATCAAATTAATACGTGATGGCAGATTTGAAATCTCTAAAGACGGCTATATGGTCACCTTAGATCAAGAAAAAGTTCTTGGTACTGATGGTGAACCTATACACTTTGAGAAAATTCCCGGTAATCTAAAAGATATAAAAGTTGATCCTGATGGAACAATTAATCTATATAACAAAGACTACACTAAGAAAATTTTTGTTGGAAGATTTAGTATCGCCAGCGAAGAAGGTACACCTATTAAAGAGGGTATTGTCAGACAGGGCTATACCGAAGAATCAAACGTTAACCTGGCTGATGAATTCTTTAATATGATACCTATTAGAAGAAATTTCGAAGCTAATAAGCAGGCTTTTATTCTTCAGAGCGACAATATAAATAAACTTATTCAAATGCTCGGTAGAGGCCAGTAATTTTTTATTATTTAATGGGGAATTAACTATGATTCAAGACATAATGCGACGCGTTACAATGAATGCCAGTACTCAATTCAAAAACCTGGGCTACATTTCTACTAATGTTTCTAACTACAGTACTAATGCTTATAAGTGTAAGCACTTTAACACTTATCTCGATGAAGCAGGTCAACTTAAAGCTACTGTTAGAGGCGACACATCCAAAGGTGCTATTTTAATGTCTAAAAACCCCCTTGATGTCGCTATCGATGGGCCAGGCTATTTCTACGTTACCAAACCAGATGGTACCACTGCCTATACCAGAGATGGTCGCTTTATTATTAACTCTCAAGGTTATCTTTCTACTATTAGTGGTGCTTTAGTAGGTAATGGAATAAGAGTTCCTGTTAACTATTACAAACTCTACTTTGAATCTGATGGTACTGTAAAAATTAGAATTAAAGAAGAGGATGACCCAAAAGAAATAGGCAAAATCAATATTGTTAATTTCCCTAACCCTGGAGCCCTTAAAGAAATTGGTGGAAATCTTCAAGCTCCAACTGAAGCATCTGGAGATGCTGAGCCAGTGGAAAATCCAAATTATGTCAAACAATATGCTAATGAAATGTCTAACCTTAGCGTATGGGACACTATTAGTGAAGTTCTTAGAACTAATGGCTCTTATATTGCCAGTTTAAGGATTGTTAAATATGCTGATGAAATGTACCGTCAATCAGTAAACTTAAAACAATAATAAGGAGCTTTTATGAACGTATTTCTAAAAACATTTGATAGCTTAAATATAACAGGTAAAATGCTAACTTTACTATCTAATAACAACTCTGTTATTACTAACAATATTTCTAACAGCGATACACCAGGATACGTAAAACAAAACACAAATTTTGAGCAGGTTATGGGCTCAATTCGAAGCCCAATTGAAACTCCTCTTGCCAAAAGAATGGGGCCAAACCCCATGCTTGTTGAAGATGGCGGCAAAGTTGTTTTAGAAGAAGAAATTACTAACATGCAACGAAATTTTCTTTTGTATAACCTCGTTACCAGAAGAGCTGGTAGTTTAGTTACTACTATTAAAAGCATGGCTCAAGTAGGGAGATAATTTTTATGACCTTATTAAACTCTTTTCATATTGGCTTAAGAGGTTTATTAGCTCAATCTAAAAGACTAGAAGTCTACACAAAAAACATTGCTAATGCTGATACTCCTAACTATAAACGTCAAATTCCTATTTTAACTCCGGCTGAAGACATTTCTTTTAAAGCTCTTCTTGCCAGAGCTAAAGAAAATGTTTTCAGTTCTGGCATTAAATCTTCTGTCCCCGGAGCAGTTGATATGCCAGGTGTAATTCTAGACCCAACTCCAGGCGAAAAAGTTTATATGCCAGGCCATCCTGATGCAGACGAAAATGGTTACGTCACTATGTCTAATGTTACAATCTTGAACGAAATGGCTGACGCTACAATGACAACAAAAGCTTATGAGGCCATTTTATCTATTATGAGTTTAACAAAACAAATGGGACAAAAAGCTACAGAAATTGGCAGAGGTTAATTAAATGCTACCTAATTTAAATTTAAGCATTTTAGCAAAATATGGTTTAAAAGGCGCTATTCCTGCTAATCAGAGAGTTGATCAAATTGATAGTGCTATAAGCAAACTTAATGGTGTTGAAACAACTTCTAAAGTTAGTTTCTCTGACATTTTACCTAACATACAAAATAATGAGCCTGTCAGATTGCTCGACCCTCAAAAACTTATAGAACTTATACAAACTAATTCTAAAAAATTTAATGTTGATCCTAAATTAATCAATGCTGTCATAAAACAGGAATCTGGTTATAATTTAAATGCTAAAAGCCCTCAAGGGGCATTAGGCCTCATGCAACTTATGCCTGAAACTGCAAGATCTTTAGGCGTTATTGATCCTACTGATCCGGCTCAAAATGTTGAAGGTGGCACTAAATATTTAAGTCAACTATTAAAGCAATATAGAGGTAATGTCATACTTTCATTAGCTGCTTACAACGCAGGGCCAGGAAATGTAGCTAATCATAGTGGAGTTCCTCCTTATAAAGAAACAAAAGAATATATATTTAATGTACTTAAAACTTATTCTTCAAGCCTTGCAAACGCATAGGAGATTAAATAATGGATACTTCTTTTATTCCTAAAATCGACAACGCTAATTTAATTTCAAACCCCAAAATAGATATGTTTACCTCTCAGCCTGTACGGTTATCTGCCATTAAACCCAATACTGATGATAAAAGCTTTTCTGAAGTAATGTTTAATATCTTGAAAGAATTTGACGATGAATCTAAAAAGCCAGATAAATTAGTTGCTGAGTCATTAGTTAATCCTAATATTGATATTCATGACGTGGCTATAGCTATAAACCAGGCTGAACTCACGCTAACAATAGCTACTCAAATATCAACCAAGCTTATTCAGGGATATGAAAAAATCATCTCAATGCAGGTGTAAAAATTTTTCTAGATCCTTTATAAATGATACTGGATACATCTAAGAGAGCGTTGTTGTTAAAAGACGGGAGTAAAATAAGCTTTTATGCAAAATCTTTTTCAAAATAAAGCAGCCATTGCCATTATCGTAGCTATCGTTCTTGGCATGGTAGGTTTTGGATTATTCTATATGAGCAGGGGCAAAACTGTTATAGCACCTTCTGAAGGCAAACTAGGCAAGGAAACTGATATATTAAAAACTGATGACATGGGCAAAGCACTTGAAGTTCAAGCCCTAATGGCCAGACAGGGTATAGATGTTAAACGGAGTATGGATGGCCCGAATAATATTCTTTATTTAGACAAAGATGCCAAAATGTCCGATAGAGACAGAGCCTATATTGCTATCGTTCAGAGTGGTTTAATGGATAGAAATATTGGCCTTGAAATTTTTGACAAAGGCGACTTTACCTCTAGTAAGGAAGATAAAAGAATACGACTTGCCAGAGCTATTAATGGTGAACTGGCCAGATTAATTAAAAGAATTCCTCCCATTATTGACGCATCAGTATTTGTATCTATTCCTGAACCTACTGTATTTACTGCTTTTAAAAAGCCTATTACAGCAACAATTCAGGTTACATTACCTCTTGGCTCAAGTCTTGATAAAGATAAAGAAAGAGCTATTCTCAATTTATTACTTGGATCTATTCAAGGCTTGGACGCTAAAAATGTTTCTCTAAGCGATACTAATGGCAACGTTTATAATTCATTGATTGATCCGGCCGATGACATGATGGCCCTGCTTGAAGAAAATGATCAATACATGAAAAATAAAGTCATGATTCAGCTTGATAGACTTATTGGGGCTGGAAAATACGTTGTTACAGTTTCAACTTTCTTAAGGCAAACTCCGGTTCAAACTGAACAGTTAATATTTAACCCTGAAGAATCTTCAGTATCTTCCAAACAGGTGTTTAAAGAAAACCTTGGAGACAGTGAATCCGAAAAACGGATTATGAGTGGCGCTGTTAGTAGCTTTATACCTGGTGGTTTACCGGGTGGGCCTCAGTCAAATTCTTCAAGAAATTACGAACGTAGCGCTGAAGAAACTCAATTTGGGCTGGGAAAAACTCAAATAACTGAAACTAAAAACCCGGGAATGCTTGAAGAAATATCTATCGCCATAACACTCGATGAAAACACTATGCCCAAGGGCATGGAAATGGAAGACCTGCAACTTTTAATTGCTAAAGCTGCCAGCCCTAAAGTTGACCCCAAAAATGTTAAAATTGCTTTCTCTAAACCTACAGCAGCGAAAATTGCACCAGACAGTGTTGTTGAACTACCAAAACCAGAGGAAAGTGGAAATCCATGGTACGCAGCTGCGATTGCAATTGGTATAATAGTAATAGTTGCATTTATATTTATCTGGAATGCTGTAACTGCAAGAACCAGCCGACAACAAAAACAAATTACGCAACTTCAGGAAATTGCAGGTTCTCAAGATCAACAATTAAGAGCAACGCAAAATCAGGCTGCCCAAATACACCAAATACAAGAACAATTGGCCAGCCAGCTCACTGAAATAAAGACAACTCCTGTCATTTCAACCCAGGACATCTCTGGAACCCTTGCTGAACTCAGAGATGCACTGGAAGATACAGGAGATGAAGCTGAAGTTGCTCACCAGCTAAGAAGCTGGATTGAATCGGGACACTAGGAGGTAATACAATTGCCAGTACAAGGCTTTAACTATCAGCAATTTGCTCAAGGTATTGCCCAGCAAGCATCTGAGGCAATTCCTGCTGATATTAATGACCAGTATAAACAATTTCTTGCACAGGTTATTTATGATTTCGCCATTAAAGCCGGTGAAGCTCTTGTTAATGAAGAAAATT
>JBFMGH010000330.1:0-12540 GCA_040752795.1 Cyanobacteriota bacterium | reverse complement strand
AATTACCTCGATAAAATTTCTGAAACAGAAAAAGGTACTGAACAAATTGAAAGCCTGAAACTAATTTTTGAAGACTGGCTTAGTGAAAAGTATCATCCTGATGTTTTTACAACTGGAGGAACAATAAATACACATTTAACTAAAGATGGTTCTAGAATACCAGATAAGCAAGTACAGAAAAAAATATTGAGTAACACTGATGATGACACCCGTAAAAAGGTAATAGTATATGAACATGCTATAGATAGTTCAAATCAGAATTTATATACTCAAGAAAAATTAATGAATGAACTTGGTAAAGTTGCCTTTGAAGATGTAAAATCACTTGAGGATATAGAAATAACATTTGAAAAACCTGGTAAATATATAAGTATTGATAAAATACCTTATTATTTTAATTTCCCAAAACCAGCAGGGCCAGGAACTGTAATAACTCATGGTACAGATACTCTTGTTGAAAACGCAGCACTATCTTCTTATATGATGTTACCAAAAACTCTTGTTTGGACAGGGTCATGGGCAAGCCCTGATGAACCCTATTCTGATGCAACTTCTAATATTGAAAAAGCTAAAATTCTTGCTAATAATAGTCTTACACCAATAGGAGTTTATATTGTTATTGGAGATGAAATTCATCTGGCAACAAGAACTAAAAAAATAAATACACACCCATGGATTTCAAAATCTCATAGATCCTATTCTAATAAAAAACCCTGGAGAAAAGATAATGATTATCTATCTTACTTTGGTTCAATGGATGATGAACCTGTAGGATATTTTGATAAGTTTCAACAAATATTTTTTAGTACAAAATTTTTAAAAACCTGGGAAGAAATTTTATTTAAAAGATTTGATAATTATTTCCCTCTAAAAAAAATTAAAGGTTTAAAACCAGCTTATGTTGAACATGTTTATATTAATGAACATACACCAAGAGAGGTTTTAAGAAATCTATTAGATAGATTAAGCTCTAATAATGAAAGATGTGGAGCCATTATAGATGGTAATATTACAGGGAATCCTAATTTCAATGATTTTCTAGAAGCAATATACTCTATGGATAAAGATAAAGGAATTTTTATTATTACCCCATCAAAAACAAAACTCAGTATGGCATATAAAAATATTCATTTAATAGCTCCCGTTCAACTTAGAATAAAGCTATCAGCTTTAATGGGCAGACAGGATGTTTCTAATAATAGCGTGATGCTACTCTTGGATGAAAATCTTTCAGGCGAAGTTTTAGATAAAGAAATATCGGAAATAAGTCCTTTAAGTATACCAAGAAAATTTTATGAAAAAGGAGAGTTTATAATAGCTTTTCCTGGTATGACAAGAAAAATTATTGATGATGCAGTTAATAATATTAAAAACAAGATTATACCAGAAGGTCAAACACCTATTATTTTTATTAATGGCTTTGGTGATGGACATATTCCTATTGGTTATATGAATATTGAAGAACGTTTGATTAATGGGTTTCAGTCTATTGATAGTGAATTAGCGAATAAACTTATTGAAAGTATAAAAAATGAGCTGTTAAACAATAGTGAACAAAATGAATTTTCTATTAATAACATATTAAAACATTTACAAAAACTAACTAACAACTCTGAAAATCAAACAAAACAATTACTAAAAAAAGCATTTATGAATAGTAATGAAATATTAGCATCTCTTGGTAATGCAATCGAAAAAGGTATAGAAGTTTTAATGGGAACAAAGGTTGAATTTGCCATACCAGATCTTTCAGCTTATGAAATAGGAACTATTCTTAATTTGATTGGTGTTAAACCTATTATTGTAACAACTAATAAGTATTTTGAAGATTTTTAGTGCATATTATTTTTTTAACATAGGAGTAATAAAATGAAAGTGAATCATAATATTGTCACACATCTATTTTTAATGACTTTTACAATACTAATATTAATTTTACTATCTTCAAATATAATTTATGCAGATAAGGATTCTTGTAAAATAGATAAATACAAAGAGAAAGATTTTAGTTATTTGATGGAAGGCTTAAATGGTATATCTGAAGAACAAATTAAACAGCATTTAACTCTATATAAAGGTTATATTAGCAAAATAAATTTGATTAACGATAAAATTAAAGAAAGAAAAGATAATTTTTCTTATCCGGAATACAGGTCATTAAAGATAGAGCAATCTTTTGCCAGCAATGGTGTAGTTTTACATGAACTTTATTTCTTAAATTTAACTAATGAAAAAACTGTTCCTACAGATAATTTTAAAAATTTAGCAAAACAAAGTGCTGGATCTTTTGATAACTTATTTAATGATTTAAAAGTAAGTGCAAAAAATTCAAGGGGCTGGGTGTTTACAGGATACAATACCAGAGATAATAAACTTCATAACTATATTATTGATTCGCATGATTTACATGTTCCAGTAAATGTAATTCCTATACTTGTTATAGATGTATGGGAACACGCTTATATGGTTGATTATGGAATAGATAGAGATGCATATATTGACTCTATATTTAAAAATATTGACTGGTTTGAAGTAGAAAAAAGGTTAAGTGCAACTTTAAAACCTTCAAATAAAGAATAAATAGAATAATAAAAAAAGGTACTCAGTAATGAGTACCCAAAATAGTCTATCTTCACCTAGGGGGGAAAATTAATTCATTAATTTATGAATAATTATGCTGCTTTTTTCTCTCTATATTCATTGACCTTTTCTAATAATGTTAGATTTTCTTCATTATATTGATCAATTTCAGCAATAAGTTTATTAATTTCTTCACCATCAATAATTTTTGTAGTTTGAATTTTTAGTTCGTCAATTTTGTTGAGGTTTTCATTATATTTTTTCATTATTGATCTTAAATAGTCATCTTTTGGAACAGAAGATAAGGCTATTCTAGAAATTTTATTAATGATAGCACTCTCTGGAGAGTTATTTAGGCCACATTTCAAGTATCCTCTACCATTAAGATAAGCTTTAAACTTTTGCATTTCTTGTGGTGTCATAGATAAGAAAAGTTTTTGAACCTCTGCTAAAACATTTTCATCAAGAAAATTAACAGACAAAGCCATTAAGGATTTAGCTTTCATTTTGTTCTTAATCCTGATTTTGTTTCCTGTCTGTTGCATTTCATCAAAATAAAATTGATTTCCGTACATCATAACTATCCCTCCTGAAAATAGACTATTAAAATACTTTTATTAATAAAAAAAATCTGGGCTACATATATATATAAAAAAATTCTGCATAATCGTATTGTTAGTCTTTTTTTGTATAAAAAAATAAATAAATAGTAAAAAATGGCTATTCTATTGTAATAGAAGTTTTTGTTAGTAGTTTAATAATGAAATATTAATTATTAAAAACCTGATTCCTGGTTTGTAAAATATAGGTTTTTCCATCTTTAATACCACCCTCTATATCTTGTGGTATATTTCCCCATTTTGCTTCAATTTCCAATGCTGCTTTTGCTATATTTATTATTTGATCTTCCCATAGATCTTGAGATTTACAATATTTGTCGTTTGTATAATTTGCCAATTTCTTTTCAAAGCCTTTTTCTGTCATAACAAGCTGTTCACTTTTATTAGCAAAACTTGTTCTGGTAACTGTTCCTGTTTTCTTATTATATATAAATGTATAAGCCTGGCCCGGGTAGTGTCCGCTAACTATTGCTTCACCTAGCCCCTGAGCTAATTGAATAATAATTTCATTTTTGTTATTAGTTATTGGATGAACAGTATGAACAACAAAAGAATGGTCTACTGGTATTAATTCCTGTATTAATACAGTAGGTTGAATATTTTCATGAGCAATATGATTTTCTCTACGACTCCAATATGCTCTGTCGTTCCATTTTGAAGACCATACATCTTTAATTTTGTCAATTAGTTCGGAATCTTTAAAACATGGATAAGAATCATACAAGCCAGCTCCAGCATATTTTTCTAGATCTTCACCATTATAAGATGATCTTATCATTTTAGGGCCAGCATTAAGATTTTTATTAACAAAGGTTTTAATTTCTTGTTGTATTTTAACAGGTATTTTTAATTGCATTACAAGTTCTTTAATTTCTTGTAGAACTGGTGCGGTTTCTTTTCTGGATTGCAAACTATCCACAAGTTTTATTTTGTCATAATATTTTTGAATCAGTTGCTTGTTTTCAGTAGAGTTTAGTACATCATCCAGCATTCCACAAGGAATAGAAATAGAATTGGGTATTTCTGCTACGTTACTTAATCTACTAGCCAGTAGCCCAAGATTATAAGATTTTGGCCCTACTGTATCTAAAGTATAGTCATTAACCAGAATAGGATGATGCTTAACATTCATTGGTGTAATTGTAATGATAGGTTTATTTTTTGTTTCTCCTTTGTTTTCTTCTATTTTAGTAATAGAAGAAAATTCGATGTCTGATTCAGCACAGTTAAGCTTCATTAATTTGTTATTATAATCGTTTTTGATCTTCTCAAAATTATTTCTGTCATCACATACAATTAACGCTACATCATCCTGGCGTGCCCTGATTCCTAAATGAGATAATACATCAACACCTTCACCACAGATAATTGCTTTAATACCCTTGGGTATATCCTCACTGCCAGTAACTCTGTTTAATACCGCTATAAGAGGCATAGTCTGCTCTTTTGATAAAGGAATATCATATAAAGTATCAGCCACTAAAACTTTACCCTGCGTTGATCCTCTTGATATAATATCCCATGGAGGAAGTCCGGCATTTTTTCTGGTTTCTTTTCTCAATAATTGTAATAATTTTGAAAAGTCAAAAGTTGATTCAAGCCTTAATAAATGTTCTGAATATTCTTTAGCTATTCCGTTATCAAGTTTTAAAATTTTGCACAGTTCTTTAGCATGTTTTTGATAAGTATTTGTTATATTATTTTCATGATTTCCCAGTATTCTGACAATTCTATCAAAAATTAATTTTGTTTGAAGGTTCCAATCCTTATTATTAACATTACAAGTTTCTATTTGGTTTTGTAACTCCTCTTTTACAATATTAATTTCCTCAGAAACCTTATTGTCAAGACCATTGCAAGAAAGAACTATTAGTATATTGCATACATTTTTAAGAAGCTCTTTATTAATTGTTTGTTGATCAGGTTTATCAATACAAATATTTGCAATAAGGTTTTTAACAGCAAGGTTTCCAATTTCTTCCAGCTTAACATCCAGAGCCAGTAAATTTTTAAGGTTAGAACTATCTGTAATAAACAGTTTATTTTTTATTGATGGCCTTATTTCAGCAAGTTTAGCAAGAACCTGTTCAGGTTTATTTGTTTTATCTTTAATACTAATAAATTTCAATAAATTATTTTTTAAATCAATATCTAGATCATTATTAAGATTATTTAATGATTCTTCAAGGCTTGGTCCTTCAAAGAATTTGACAATTGCATTTTTTAAACCTGTTAATTTGTCTATTAATGCGTTGGTTTCGTTCTTGTGAAATATAGGCTGGTTTGTAAAATAATTATTATAATTATGGGTATCTATACCACTGTCTTTAAGACTACGGTTATATACATTTATATCTCCTCCGGTTTTGAGAAAATCAATATAGGCATCAATAATTTTAGCATCATCAGGGTTTAATGCATTGTGAAGTTTTCGTTGAAGCTGGAATAAATAAGTACCTCTACCATCTTCAGTATCTTTATAACTTTCCAAATTTCTCCATCTATTATCTCTAACTATATTAAGACTTTCTTTTTGGATAAAAGAACCTACATCTCCTAGGTTTCCTGTAGCTCCTCTCAGGTTTTTAATAATATTTCTTATTTCAGGATAATTATTAGAATCAGAATTAAATTTCTCCAGAACTATAGAAGCCAGTTTTTCTGTTGATGAAGCCAGATGCCCAAACCTAAGAGCATTTTTTCTTGTTGCTTCAAGACCTACACCTTTAGATGGATCTATATTTCTGTGAGGTAAGTTATTTATTGAAAAATCAATATAACAGGCTAATAAAGCCAGGATATCTTTGGAATTAACGGCTTTATCTAACACCCCAGATACAAAATCAAATCTAGTAGCAATGTTCCAGTTAAGGGCCTCGGAACCTTTCAATTTTTCTTTTGTGGTTATCTCTTTAATAATCTTGCTTATATTATACTTATTATTAGAGTCATTAGCTGTTTCTTGTGGTTCATTAGAAATATTTATATGATAATCTTTATTGCCATTATTATCCCAGAATTTTAAATCAGGGTAATATAAAACATAATCAATTTTATTTATTTGTATTGCATTAGGAATAACAACGGTTTGCTTATTACCTTTATTTTTCATAGGGCTTTGAGCTGTTCCATCAATTATTTCTGTTCCTTCAGGTCGAATATTTTCTGGAGGGAGTTTCCAACCATTGACCCCCCAGCGAATAAAGGCTTTACCTTTTCCATCATGTGTTATTGCTAACTCTCCAGTTTCACTATTTAAATGGTATTTAGGTTTGCTGGTAAAAAGAACTGGTTTATTTATACTTGTAAGATAATAAGCTTTTAAATTTGCTAATGATAATGGTTTAGCATCTATTAAAATTGTATTACTTGAAGGAAAAGTAAAATTTACCTCTCTTTTAGTTGGTTTATTAATAATATTTTTATTGGAATCTAGATAACTAACGTACATAAATTTCCTGTATTATTAATTAAACTAATATATTAATAGACTTTTTAGTTGATACAACTGGTTTATCTAAAAACTCTATTGAATTTTTGATTGAGCCAAAAGATATTTTACTTTTATGTACTGGTTTAACCCCCAATTGATCCCTTGTTTGAACGATATAAATTTTATCATTTGAATCTTTAATAACCCCTTCAATATCCTGAGGTTTACCTTCATATAGTTTTTCAATATTTGCTGAATATTCACCTATTTGTTTTATTACGCCTTCCCAGGCTGTTTTATCTTTCGCAAAAACATCGTTTTTATAATCTGTTAGTTTTTTAACAAGAGAACCTTTTCCATCAGGAACTAATTTATATGTTTTATCAGCTAAGTGACTTCTTTTGACTTCACCAGTCTTCTTGTTATAAATGAAACTATAACCAACACCCGGAACTTCTCCGCTAACTAATGCTTCACCTAAACCCTGAACCAGATCAATATATACTTCATCTGGGTTATGAGTTAATGGGTTTGTTGTATGAGTAACAAAAGCATATTTAGCATCAATACATGACTGAACTAAAACAGATACAGCTAAATCTTCATGAGGTATACCGGCTTTTACTCTTGCATCATAGGCTCTTTTTCCCCATTTTGAAGCCCATACTTTTTTAATATATAAATCAATTTTTTCTTTAGTGGCTCCAGGAAATGATTCGTATAATCCTGCACCTGAAAAATCTTTTAAATCTTCACCATTAGTACTTGATCTTGTAATAATAAATTTAGTATCTGCTGGTACAGTTTCCAGAAGAGCTTTTTTAATTGTTTCAAGAAGTTCTTGAGAAAATTGTAATTGTTCAACAAGTTTCTGCTGCTGTTTTAATTCTTCTATAACTGAAAGATCATTGATTTTTTCTTTTTTAGAAATCGTTATTAAATTTTTATTGTATTTATCAAGTATTTCAGCGTTAATAGGATCGTTTAATACTTTATCAAAAACAGAAAATGGTATTGATAATGATTCAGGAACAGGAACAGCACTGGCAAGTTTTGAAATATTATAAGCTTTAGGGCCTGAAGTATTAAATTTAATTTCATTTAATGCTAATACAGGTGTTTTAAAATCTCTATCAGCCAACGGTAATTTAACCTTAACACTGGATGAATGTTCATTATCAGATTGTTTTTGTTTGATCTCTGCATCGTTTTTAGATGCTGGTTTTATTATTACATTGCCTTCAGAAACATTAATATTAATATAAGAATCATTTTTAACATGTTTAGAGATTAAATCTCTATAAAGATCTGAATCATCGAGGCAAGAAAAAACAATGTTTTCCTGGCGACATCTAACACCCAGGTGTGCAAGGGTATCAATTACTTTAGGAGTGATTATTGCTTTAACACCATTAGGGGGTTCTTCTGCTCCAATTAATGAATCAACAAAACATATTAAACTCTTAACATCTTGACCAGATTCCCGTTCCTTCTTAATAACTTCTTCCAAATGGTCCATACTTTTAGCATGTATAACACGGCCTATTTTACTACCAGCGCTTAATGTTTGCCAGGGTGATGCGCTGGCTAATTTTCTAACCTGGTTTCTAAAGCCAGTTGTAACTTGAGATATGTCAAATAGCAAACTGCCTCTTAAAATACCGTCTGCTAACTGTTCTACAACATTTGAAGCGATATTATCTGACATATTAATTTTTGATAAATTTCTTGCTATAGGCCTGTAAACATTAGATATATCATTGGATTTTTCAGTGATTAAACGTTGTAATTGATTTAAAGTAACAAGAGTATGCTCAGCCCAGTCAGATGTATTTCTATTTGGATCAGAAAAAGCTGCTTTTAAGTTATTTCTGATCATTTCTAGTTCCTGTGAGTTTTCAAGGTGACTTAAGGCATAGTTATCAATAAGTGCAAGTAAAAGATTTTCTGTATTATTATCCAGTTTATAAAGACCTTTATCAGTTGGCGCTTTAGCAAGCATATTCATTGAAACTGTGTTAGTTATACTTTCAAGCTGATTATCTAATTCTATTAACGCCTGTGTCTTTTTTACATCTGTAGAATTTTGAATCTCTTTCGATATAAAAGATCTTAATTCAACTGTTTTAATTAATAATTCTGGCAATAAGCTTTCCTGTTTATTATCAAAAGCCTCTTTTCTTATTTTATTAATGTGTTCAAGGTTACTAAAAGCATCTTTACCAAGATATTTATTTATATGACTTGATTTTGGTGTTAATTCAATACCCATACCTTTAAGAGTATTAATAATAGTTTCACCATAAACCTGGAAAAAAGTAGCTAACTTTGGCTCAGGCCTGCTCATTAATTCATTAATATTATATTTGTTTCTATCAAGCCAGCCATGTCTTTCAAGAGCCTGACGAATTTGATCATCAGAAAAACCTGGAACATGTTTTGGTTTTTCAACACTAATATTATTCCAGTCACTATTGCCTTTTATTTCATTACCCATTTTGACAAAGTAATCTTCAAAACTTACATTGTTATTTTTTAAAACTTTATCAAACTCATTCAAATTACCATTGGATCTTATATATTGTGCAAAAGCCATACATACATATCCAAGCTCAGGTGCTGGTCTTTGATGAGCTAATTGATGTATAGATTTTATAAATATACCTTTTTCACCTATTTCGTCCCATTTATCACTGCGCAATGCAGCACTTTTCAAAGCTAGAATTCCATGTCTAACAGGGCCCTTATTAGGAATTCTTACTATTTGACCACCTGAATTTGCTGATGGTAATTGTTGGCAGATACTTTTAATCTGACTGTATGTTGCCTTTTTTATTTCTTGTGAGGTCTGAATATAATTTGCAATAAGATTATCTGCTGTATTGACGGGTATATTTCCATTATCAGATACTATTCCAATTGTTACTGCTTTTAATAGCCCATCTAATGTTTGTAAAACAGGAGCAGTAAAATTGTTCTGGTTATGTAGAGTATCATTAATTAGTTTAGACCTTGATTCACCATTGCCCTGTCCATTTTGTTCAATATTAATAATGCTTTTCCATAAATCTGTCAATTCTTCAGGAATTTCAAGTACATCCGTACTAATCATCCTCTGAACAGTTAATATACCATTTCTAGGATCACTTTTTAGTGAAATAAAGCCAGAATGTTCAAGTTTGTCTTTAATAGTCTGAAAATTTTCTTTACCTACATTAAGATCAACTGTTTTATGTTGCGCTAATTGCTCAAGAATGTAAGCTACCAATTTTTCTTCAAGCCCGGGTGTTTTAGTTCCGGCTTTAAGGTTCAAACTATTTTTATCTGTTTGAACTTCACCACCTGTAACAATTGTTTGATCAACAAATTTTTTAATTAAGTCTTTTACTAATTCAGGGTTTTGTGATTTTAATTTGTTTAAACTACTTATATATTCATTAAAAAGATCTAAGTCATGTTTGCCATTTTGTGCTGGATGAAAAACAAGGGTTTTATTATTATCACCCCATATATAACCAGCAGAACCAAAAGATATATTTTTATTGTTGTTTTCCTTAATATAAGCCTGCTTTCTCTGTATTAAAAACCTAATATTATCCCCGCCAACTATTAAGCTACTCATATTACCTCTATTAAAATTCTTAGTTAACTCTACTTTAGGTGGTTATTAAATATTAAGTTGTAAAAGAAATTTTAGTAATAAAGATTAGGTGTAACCGTTACAATTATTTACGCATTAAGTGTTGTATCCACACTATTGTTGCCTGTTTTTTTTGTAAAAAAATTTCTTGCATTAATTCAATATGTAAGCTCTATTAGATAACATGTTTTGTAACAGAGCTTACATATTTGATTTCTACAAACTAATTATAAGTATTTA
The DNA here is from genome assembly GCA_040752795.1 of Cyanobacteriota bacterium. Taxonomy (GTDB): domain Bacteria; phylum Cyanobacteriota; class Vampirovibrionia; order JBFMGH01; family JBFMGH01; genus JBFMGH01. The sequence continues at coordinate 2,027 of JBFMGH010000330.1, read as the reverse complement.
TTCTTTATAACGAGCTTTTAAAGTTGTTAGAATTTTGTCGCAAAGTTCTTGAGCTTGATTAAAAACTCTAAAGCCGGTGTTCTGAGAATTCATAGTTAATTTAAAATTAAAAAAAGGAAAAGGCATTATATTACTTGTTGATATAGTAATATTATCATCTTTATTAGTACAAAATATAGCGCCATCGCCTACTTTAGTATAAAAACTATCTTCACCAGCAGCTAATTTCAATGAATCTGGATTTTCTTTAAACATACGCTCAAAAGGTTGTAAAAATTGTTTGTCTGTTGATTCATTTGTAGGTGTTTTTAAATTTATTTCTTTACCGGCTGATATTTCCATCTGACCTTTAAATGGAACTATTTTATTGGCATTAAAATTAATCATATTTTTTCCCCATTTATTGTTCTCTCCCCTTTATTACTTAATCATAAAAATATAAAAACCTGTATAATATTTAATAAACATGTAAACATAGTTAAATAAAATTTTTATTTTATATTTATAGTGTTTTCTTTAAAACAAAAAGATAATCCCTATTTAGATATAAATTATTCTTATCAAAATTAGAACTCTTTATTATTTCTAGCTCAGTATGTTTAATTAAAGTATCAATCATTTCAGGAGTGATAAAATAGTGGGTGGCAGGATTGTATTCCTTTTGTTTAGAAAATCTTTCCCAGCCATCGGGTGCTTTAAGATTTGTTGTATGAAGAAATGCTACCCCATCATCTTTTAAAATCTTATCTATAACTTTTAAATATCTCCATATCATATGTAAATCAAGGTGCACAAATACATCAAAAGAAAAAATAAAGTCAAATTTAACATCTAATTTAGTTAAAGATTCTGGTTCTTTTATTAGAACATAATTAACATTGGTATAGTTATTTAAAACAGTTTTAACTCTGGTTAGCATTTCTATAGATACATCTATACAATAGAATTCTTTAACCTTATCAACTACTTTAGTTGCAATTCTTCCTCCACCAGTACCTATTTCCATAGTAATAGAATCTATTGTAATATACGGATAAATAAATTCATTAATAATCGGTGGAATATCTGAAATAGTTCCCCATTCATCACCTAAATATTTCAGATAATTATCTCTTTCAGATTCAGAGATATTGGGGTTTTCAAGAAATACTTTTTTTTTGTCCCAGTTTTTTGAATAAGAATTCCATAATTTAATATTGAAATCGATGTTATTTAAAGGCTTATCATCCATTGATTCACAAATTAACCTCTATTTTAATTACTAAATATCTATAATAATCTAAAAACACATAAATTATAGCAAATAACGCAAGAAGAAATTAATATCAAGATATAGAAATAACCCTTGTGAAAGGTTATTATGCAACAGCATAGCTACAATTATTTATAGTAACAGATATATAAAAATGGTTGTATTCTGAATTTGAGTGATTTTACTTGATAGCATTTTGAGTAGAAAAATCCCACTTCGATAGTTTAATGAAAGTGAGGTTTTTCAGGTGACAGAAGTTTATTCGGTTGTTTTCCTCCGCTGCGCGGAGTAAAACAACCTCAAAATACAGTCAAATAGTCACGAGCGTTATTAGTTTTCGTATATATCAAACAAAAACTGTTTTCTTTTTTCATACAAAATCGTAAATTAATTCTTTTCTAATCAGTTTTCTTTTACCAACCACTATGATTATCATATTATTTGTCATGCAAGCAAAACCATGTAGAACCTTTAAATATTATTAATTTTGCTAATTTATATTAAACTTCAATTGTAAATTTTTCTATTTTTTTGATTTTTTTCAATTGCTGTAAAAACTTTTATTTTAATCGTTTGCCCTCATGAATACATATATATTCATTTTAACTTTAGTAAAACCGAAAATACACCCATGTATCGATTTATTATTCCGTTCATAAAATGTTTGACAGATAAAGCTCAAATATGTTAAAATTATTAGATGAACGAGAAGAATGATACCAGAAACTTAACCCAAAAAGAACAGGATATAATCCGAGAAAAAGCTGTTTTAATG
>JBFMGH010000329.1:0-6109 GCA_040752795.1 Cyanobacteriota bacterium | reverse complement strand
ACTACAATTTTTAGTAATTCAGGTTAAATTATAAGCACCGGATATTGAAGATATAACTTTTCTGTTCATTATAGGGATTAATTTTTCAGGTTGTAAAAATTACTAATATTAGTAGGAAATCATAAATTTTGAGACCAATTTTTACTGACAATCTGGAAGCGAGAATTGTTTTTTTAAGGTTAAGAGAGTTTTGGGTTTTTTATTACATTTAAAAAAATGAGACATTTTATATTTGGAGGATTGTTATATGGCTAATGTTAGTAGGAGCAAACCTAGCACTAAAACAAGTTCATCAAAAACCAGTAATACTGGGGCAAAAAAGGCGGGCGATAAAACCCAGCCTAAAAGTGCTGATGTAAATAGCACCAAGCCCAGTGAAAGAGCAAAAGATATTAATAGAAATAATGAGATTAAAGATGGAGTATTTAAATCAAGATCAGATGCAACAGTAGGAGATGTTGCACAGGCCAACTCAATGAAAGATGACGGATCAGTTGATGCTGCTGAAGTTAAAAATCAGGTTAAAGATATTGTAAGCAATAATCCCAAATTGGCTGATAAGGCTAAAGAACTGGGTATTGATTTAAATAATCCAACTGAAGAAGATTTACAAAAATTAGCAAATTTAGATGTAAAAGCCGGACAGGAAGTAGATGTTCCTGAAAAAGCTAAATCTGATGAGCCGGTTGAAGGCGAACAGCCTCCAGAAGAAACAGATGAAGCTCAGGGTGGAGGAGGTTCTGGTGGCGGAGGGTCACCGGAAGAAGCAGGCGGCGACCAGGGTGGATGTGGTGGACCTCAGGGTGCAGGTGGGCCTCAGGGAGCTCAAGACAAAAAGCAGGATGATGGTATATTAGATCAAATTTTAGAAGCTATTTCTTCTGCTGAATCTGCCACAGACCCTGGTGTTAAAGCAATTTTTGCTAATCAGGCTCTTCAAATGATAGCTCAATTAAGAGCTTCTAAAGGTGTTCAAAAAGGGCAGGATGAAAATCAAAATCAGGCTCAGGGAACAAATAACAAAAATAATAACAATAATCTTGTCAATACCATAAAAGCTGGTGGCAATATTGATAAAGCTTCTATCAGCAAAGCACTTAACGGTAGTGACAAAAATCAAATAGCTAATATTTTAGACGCTTTAGAAAAAAGAGCTCAGGCAGCTAAAAATGGTAATAATAATACTTTAAATGGTTTAAACATTAAAGGACAAAACAATCTCGTTAATATGTTAGGTTTAAATTATTTATCTTTGCCATATACTAATTCAATCTAATAAATGCACAGCAACTTTAGAATCCCTTGCACATACGCCAATTTTTGACTTTTCAATGATTCGCTCCGAAGTCAGCCCTCTATAAAGAGGGTTTTCTTTATATTAAATTAAGTTTTAAAGCCACAATAGCAGTTTGTGTTCTGTTTTTGGTCTTTAGTTTAGCAAAAATACTTTTAATATAATTAGCGACCGTTGCTTCACTTAAGTAAAGCTCTTCGGCAATAGTCTGGTTATTATGACCTTTAACAACTTCCCTTAACACATTTAATTCTCTATCATTTAAAGTTTCAGGTTTACATCCATCAGGGATCTCGGCTTCTAGTTTTGGCGAAGAGTTAGCTCTTTTAAGAACATTATTAATTCTTGCCAAAAGAACGTTCATTCTGAATGGTTTTCTGATGTAATCATCAGCCCCTTCGTTTAAAACATGTGCCTGAAAGTCTTCATCATCTAATGAGGTTATAATCATTATTGGTATATCAGCCAAATTAGGATTCGCCTTAACATTGATCAATATTTCGCTACCATTCATTGTAGGCAAATTTTCATCAAGAAGTATAAGGTCAAAGGACTTTTCTTCTAGTATCTTTAAGGCATCTGGTCCATCACCAACATGAGTTACATCATAATTTTTATCTACTAAAAGATCTTTTAATAATGAACTTATAATCTTGTCATCTTCAACAAGCAAAATTGATGTCATAATTAATTCCTGGTTTAATTAGCCCGTAATAATAAATTAATATTATCATAATAAAGACCAAATTATTTTGCAGTACAAATGATTATAAAAAAATAGTCAACTAAATAGCAAGAGAGCTTAAAGCCAATTTTCATAGTCTTTTTGGGGCTTTGCAAATACGTTATATTAGAGTTGATTACTTACTAATTATTATGTGCTTTTTAAAAAATTTACTATTTTTAGTAAGCCAGATTTTTATTCTAAGTTTGCTAAGTCTTATCCAATACATATTTTAAGGAAATCAAGGATTTTTAAAAGTTTTAATATGTATAAATTTTAGTACCAAAAGCTTTCATTTAAGACTATTTTTTACTGACAATCTAATAAAGTATTTCGTTTTTATATATATAGAGGCTAGAGTGTATTGAGAAAGGTTTATATAAATGTAATATAATGGGAACATTAATATAGTTTATAGAGTTTGAGAGATTACTCCTATATCAAATCCTATTTTACCCCCCGTGAATGCAAAAACAGAACCCTTGTGTCGGCAGTGACTCGTACCAACTACCTAATTGTTGCTTCTCTTCTTCTACGAAGAGAATTTTTTTATTCTACTGGAATATTTAAAATAAATTCACTGCCTTCATTTAAAACACTGTTAATTTTTATTGTTCCACCATGAAGTTCTATAATTCTTTTAACAAATGATAACCCGAGCCCGGTGCCTTTTGCAGTCTGATGAACTTGTGTTTTAACACGGTAAAATTTGTTGAATAATTTTTCCAGATCTTTTTCTGGTATACCATATCCATGATCTTTAACTATAAACTCTATAAAGGCATTTTGCTTCTTTGATGTAATCAATATTTGAGTATCATCTGGAGAATATTTGATTGCATTATCAATCAGGTTTTTAACTGCAATACGAAAGTATTTCTTATCTGCTCTTATATTGCTAATAGTATTATCAAAATTTAATGCAAAAGATATATTTTTATTACCTGCCAGTATACTTAATTCTTCAAGAATTTCGTTAATAAAGCTATTTTGTTCAATATCTTCTTTGTTAATCTCGTAATCAGTAATTTCTAGTTTACTCAGGGCTAAAAAGTCATGAACCAATTTTTCAATGAAATCTGTCTGGTCAGATATTTGATCAATAAATTTGTTTATTGATTCTTCACTCTTATTAATTCTCATAGATTCAGTACATAAAATAATACCAGCTAGAGGTGATTTGAGTTCATGAGTTAACATTCTAAGAATATTAGACTTCATTTCATTCATTTTGACCATATCTGTTATATCGTTTAACACGCCAACATAAAGGCCATCTTTGGCAAGGCAGCTAAAAAACTCATAATGATTATCTTTAATGATAATTCCTGTCTTATATGTGTCAGTTTCATTTAAACAAGCAACGATATTATTAATATTAATATCTTCATGCATCTCATCAATTACATTAATATTTTTACTGTGTTTAGAATTATTTTGATATATAATTTTTCCTGATTTATCAAATAACATAATCTGACTATTAACCGAATTTAATACGGTATCCAGTACGTTTTTATCCTGATGAACAATGTTCACCAATTCGATAAGATGTTTAAACTTATTGTCAAGAGTTTCAGAACTGTCTATATCGAGTTTCTGGTCAGATTTAAAAGAAAGATCTTTAAATGATTTTTCAAGTAGGCTTGATGTTGTTGTTATAACACTAATAGCTGCAGCAATAAAGATTAAAATATATCCTAAAATAAATTCGGCAGGATCTATCCAGATATGGTTACAGCAAAATAGACTAAAAAACAGACCAAGAGTCGAACCAGGTAATAATAATAAGTATATTAATAATTGTTTTAAAATATTATAGTTTTTAAATATATTAAAAACACTTACTAAAAATGTTAATAAAAGAATAAAAGTTAGCAAATAGTTTAACTTATAAATTATGGACCCGTGCAATATACTATCTATAAACTGAGCCTGTATCATTATAGGAGAAACAGAACCTTTGGAACCTTTAGGTTGATATTTAGACAATGGTGTAATAAAGCTTTCATATTGATTTTCAACTTTATAACCTACCAGTATAATCTTATTTTTAAGAAATTCTTCAGGAATTTTATTTTCTAAAACATCAATAAAAGAAACTGTCCTAAATTTATTGTTAGAATGCCTATAGTCTACGGGTATTAACTTTGTACCTTCTAAGGCAATAAAATTTCTGTTAATAAAACAAAATACAGGCTTATTATTTTTATCATCTATAGTGAATTTGAATTTAAACTTTGCCGGGTTGAAAATGGATACTGTATTAAGAGAAAATGATGGTTTAAAATTTAATGACAGAAACTGATTTCTAACTATACTATCAATATCTTTGGTTATTACATCGTGTCCAATTGCACTTACCTTTTTAATTTCTTTAAGAAATTCTTTGTCTTTAAGGTAGAATGTAGGGTTAATAACCACTGTAGGAAGCAATTTAAGGCCTTCTAATAGTGCCTGATCATTTTCAGGGTCTGTTTGAGTAGAAAAATTTAAATATATAGCCACTACCGAAGGATTATATTTAGATAGTTTCTTTAGAAATTCATAATATATTTTCCTTTCCCAGGGCCATTTACTGAGTTTATTAATACTTTTCTGATCTATTTCAACAATAGTAATTTCATTATTTGCGTCATTTGAACTGTTAAGATGAATAAATAAGTCATAAATATTATTATTTAATGCTCTTAAAAGATTAAATTGTGCAACTATCACTACAATAGCAAAGATAACTATTGGTATAAATACAGATTTTTTTTCTATATTAACTTTCAAGCTCATTAATAATCATTGCCAGGTATTTAATTAAATAATTTAAATTTATTTTAAATTATTAAAATAATTATTAAACCGTTCAATTAGTTTATAAATTAAATTTAGTAAAATTATTATTAATTAGTATAATTTATTTCTTACATGTACCGATTAAAATAATAAGGCAGCTAAAAATAAAGGTTAATAAATAAATGAAAAAATATTCAGGATCTGGTCTATCTCAATATTCCATAATTATAGCATTAGTCGCATTAGCACTTGTTCCAGTGTTTTTCATATTAGGAAAGTCACTATTCAGACATTTTGAATATTTTTATAATACAATTAAACAGAAGGACTCATTTGTTTCTAACAGCTTAACCACAGAGCAAAATAGCTCAACAATACCTGTAAATACTCAAAATAATACTATTCCCACCGTAAATAATAATGTACCACTCTCAAATAATACAACAACCAGCACATCACCGAATAATGTTCAAAATACTTCCAGCAATACAACTGTTTATCAGGAGCCATATGAATTTGTAGAGAACCCAAAAGTTAATTGCTCTGGTTCAAATTGCACACTTGACTTTGGAAACTTTACCTTAAAAGGTGTTCCATCTGATTTTGGTGAATTTATTCAATCAGCAGGCACTTCAGGAGCTACCGATAAGATTGCAACACTTATAGAACAAATAAAATTGGGGCTTACTGATCCTGCCGAAGAACCAATAAAAAACTATTTAGATGAACTGGTTAAGACGATAGGAACTGGTAATGCCACTTCAACACAACTAGCAATGAATATGGCAATTTATGAATGTATGGCTGGTGGCAGCTGTAATGATATTGTTCAAAGTCCTACAGTTAATAATATGTACTGGCATGAAAGATATAATGGTTATACTTTTTCTTTACCGCCAATAAGTACGCAGGCAGATATGATGACTATGTATCTAAATAATGGCGGAGATAAATATGTTAATGACATATTTGATAAATTTGTAAATGTCTGCGGAAATGTTACTAATAATTCAACAGGTAAAGACTACTCGCAATATATTGCGACAGTAAATATGTTAAAAAATCAGGCACTGGAAGTTCGAGAACAATTTTTTGAACAAGTTAAAGATACTTCAATTTCTCCTCCACAGCTTTTAGACCCGACCAAAATCAATATTGATAATGTAAAAAACAATGTCGCAAGTAATACCGAAGATTTTATAGCAAAAGTAATCAAAGACAGTAAATAACAATATTTCTGCCAAATATTTTTATACAATTAATTATTTAATTAAATTTTTATTCTACTAAATTTAGTAGATAAA
>JBFMGH010000328.1:0-4610 GCA_040752795.1 Cyanobacteriota bacterium | reverse complement strand
GGGCCTTTTTAACCCTCCCCTCATTAACCACTGTTTCCTGATATTTTATAAAACATTAGTTATGCAGAGGTCTCTTACAAATGCTTCAGAATACTAATTATAACCAAAAATGCCAGGGTTAAACCCTGGCAATATATTTGAGAAATTGTTTATGGAGAATTAGCTATAAATCATAAATTCATTTTTTTCTGCTCTTGTAGCGTCTTTATTTTGATTCTGATTATCATTTTCAGTCATTAGATCATGTTTAACTAACTTATCATCTTTATTAATAGCCAAGCCTAAATTTTTTAGAGTATCAACTGATCTTTTAGCTACAGCTTTATTAGGGTTTTTAGTCAACATTTTAAGTGAATCCACTGCCTTATCAGCATTAGGGCCACTATTTTCAACAGATTTGCCTAATAAATCAACTGCCTGCATACGAACCTTATGCGGTGCAGCGATATCACCTTTAGCTACATCATTAAATAAATCAACACCTTTATCTAGAACTTCAGGATTACTTTCTGACGCTTTAAAAATACTATCTCTAGCAGCTTCAGCAACCTGAGGGCTATTAGAAGTTCTGGCCAGAGTTACCAAAGCATTAGTAGCATTAAAATTAGGGTCAGCACCCTGAGTTATTAAATTACCAAGATGATTAACAGCATAAGCTCTCAACTTAGGACTAACTCTATGATCTCCAGCGATTCCTATTAATGAGCCCATAGCACTGTTAGTATTTTCAGAGCCTTGCTGAGATGCAGAACTTGCTATTTCTGCCAGGGCATCTATAGCCTGAGCAGCTTTTTTCATCGATACTGTTGGAGATTTAGCAATACCGGAAAGAGTTGTAATAGCATCAACATTACCTGCACTTCCAGCAGCTGTCAGGCCTTTTAAAGCTATAGCTGCAACTTTATTGTTGCCGGCAACAAAAGCTTTTCCTAAAGCTCTTGAAGCCATTCTACCTGCATAAGATGTGGGCTTATTAACGGCTATATCAGATAATGCTGTTGCACCTCTTTCAGTATGAGAAAATTTAGAAATAAGGTGAATGTTTCTTTCAGGGTCTTCACAAAGTTTATCAATAACCAGCTCTTCAAGTTTGCTATCCATCTGAACATTCATATCCTGGCCAGCAATTTTTCTGCTGCTTCCACCGGTGCCGATTAACTCAGTTATTTTCTCAGCAGCATCAAGTGCATAACTGGAATTACCTTTAACCAGAGCTGCAAGAATGGAGCCATCTTTACCAAAATTATCTAACAAAACTTTAGCTGTAGATTGGTCACCATTTTGAGCTAATGTTTCAAGTATTACTTTAGCATTAGCAGCAGCAGGAGAATCACCTTTAGCCATTGAAATGAGCTGTTCTAGAGCTTTAAGATCACCATAATAAGCTTTTTCTTCAAGCTCTTTTATATCTTCACCCTTTTCTTCAGACATTGTTTGTTGCAATTGTTTTTCATAGTGCCTAATATTATCTGAAACGTATTCTATTTCAAAATTGACCTGATTAAGCTTAGTAGAATCAAAGAAACCCGGAGTTTCAAGTGTTTTTTTCTCAGCATTAAGCTTAATTAGCTCAACCTGCCCTGAATAAATCTTTTGCGAGAGAGAATATTGATTTTGTGTCATCTGGTTAACCGCCTGTAAATAACTTATTTACCCCAATATGAAAATAAACAATTATCAAGATATATCTCGTATATGCATAAAAACAATAATTATTTAAAAGTTGTTCATTTATAACAAAAAGTTTACATAAAATCACAGTTAAATTATTATTATGTGCTAGCAAATAAGATTTTAATAACCCCAAATACCTAATTAAAAGATCTTTAATGAAGAGTTTTAATTACAAAATGATCAGGTATGAGTTGAATGCTTTTAAACCCACTGTTATTATTCTTTTTACCATCCATTGGAGAATAAGCATACACTTTAACTCTTATAGTTTCTGGCCATTTGCCATTGAGTTGCTGAAAGAACTTCGCCAAACTTATATTATCTGTATGAATCATCATATATTCGCCAGGAGGAAGCATTTCAATATTGACAACCTTTGTCAACCATTTTGTCCACCTGGAGTTTCTTGACAAATCAGAATAATCCGTTGTTAATGTTGAAGAACTGGCCCTTAAAGTAGCAACTTTAGCTTCTATATCAAATCTTATTTTAACATCGGTCATGGCACCAGACCCATTATTACGAATTTCAGTACCAATGTTAAAATAATAAGGCCTGGGGCCGCCCTGGTATTTCCACTCTTTTAGCTCTTCTTCTGCTTCACTTTCAGAAAGTGCCTTAAGATACAAACCATCTATTTCTTTATACCCTAATAAATGTGGATATTGTTTTTGACCCTGTTCTTTTAAAAGTTCATAATATATTTCAGCATCAGGATTATAATAAAAAGCCACCTTTAAAACTTCAACATCTACACTTTTATGAACATCCTTAATTATTCCAGATTTTATAACTTTTGTTTCTTGCTCTGTCACATCTGGCTTCTGATTTGTATTAAGATCTTCCTGAGTAGAGACCTTCCCTTCAATGGTTTTAGTTTCAGCACACACAGGTATATTAATAATTAATATCAATATTATAAAAGTAAAAATAAATATCAATAAGTTAATATTGTTCTTCATATAAATATAATTAATCAGTAAATATTTTGTCATATTAATTATTATAATGACGATAATAGAATTTTTCTTAATTCATCCAGCCTAAATTTTTCATGATCCATTCTATACCCAGTGGTCCCGGATATTCTTGAGGTGCAATAACAATTCTATTTTCGATATTTTGTTTAGCAGCTTTGGCTTTATCAATAATCCAATCAGTACTATTTCCTACCAGACAACCGTACCACCAATCGTACTCCAAAGGCATATCTACAATAGTTTGCAGGTCGTTTCGGTCATCTCCAAAACAGGCAATAGCCTCAATTGGTATACCATTTTTTTCCAGATGATTTTTTAAAAATATAAGTGCATTGCCTTTACCAGCTTTCAGAGGAAAAATTTCGCATACAAATTTCATTAAGCCCGGTGGAGGTTTTTGAGATGACTGTGCATAAACAAGTTTTACAGGCAAGTCTTCTATAGAAGCCTTAAACTCAGCAATAGCTACATCAGCATCGTCAAAACTTGGCTTATGAAAATAATACAATAATTTAAAATTATAAACTACAGGATACAATTCAAATCCAAGTTTTTCTGCTAGAGGAGTTAATCTATTTAATAATAATTCTCTATCCCATTGATCTTTTAAGTATGCAGACCATTGTTTAAGAGTATCAAAATCTTCTTTCGATCTGTAATATATATCAGATCCATTATTACAAATAAAATATTTTATTGATTTTATAAATAATTCTGAATCTTCAGGAAAAAAATGTTCTATTTTTTCCTTTAAAATACCTATACCTCTACCCGTATTAATAACATTTATAACTTTATCAGGAATGGTTTTTAAGAGCTCAATAGTTTCTTTTTCCATATGGTCAACTCTTAAAGTGCCATCAAAATCTAAAGAAGCTATGTATGTTTTCATAATTTTCTACCTGAAAAAACTATTAATAATATTTTTATTAGCAAATGATTTTTTGTTACTTTATCAAAAAAATCTAAGCGTTGCACATGCTCATAAATAAGAACAAATTTTAAAGTAAGAATCTTTAAAGTTAAAAAAGTTAAGCTGGTTTTAAAGATAATTTTTTAATAATGTATGTATAATTTTTAATATTTTTGTTTTAAATTTTAATTTTAGCAAAAATAGTATATTAGTTTAAAATAATTTCTTAGGAGATTAAATATGTCAAACAAAATGAGTCCTTACCTAATAATTTCTATCTTCGTCACAGTTATTTTTATGACAATATTTGCAATTTCTACTGAAGTGAATCTTATTAGCAAAGCAAGAACAGACAAAATTGGTCTTTATGAAACAATATCCAATACAATTGTAATTGCTAACCAGGAAAGCATTGTAAATGATAACTTTTTCTATTTTGAAAGACTTATAAATCTATTAAAAGAAAACGGAATCATTGTATATACATTTGTTATTAATGGCAATGGAACAATTAAATATTCATCAAACCCTGCAATTACAAATAAAAGTCAGGATAGTAACGAATTTAAACAGGTAATAAACAATCTTGAATCACTTAATATTCAAGAAACCGACCCCATTAATAAAATTGTTAATTTAATTCTATTCCGCAAATTAACTGATCCTCTTTACAGAAATGCTATCAAACTTCCCAGAGACTATACAGTACTAGTGTATTTTTATGTTGGTAGCATCTCTAACATTAGTAGTATTTATCTTCTAAATTTTATTCTCGCTATTACATTTATTGTTAGTGGATTTTTATCTGCAGTAGTATTAGCTAATAAATTTAGTCAGGTTGAATAATAATAATTAATTAAAAATAAGTTATGTACCGGGTTATTAAATTAGCCCGGTATTTAAATATCTTTTATTGTTAAATATAAATCTCATTATAACCCGGATTATTCACAAAGTTTCGGAAATAGATCTTTATCGAGGGTTCAAAATGTCCGCCGAGCGGACCGTTTGAACCCGGCCCTCTAAAACCTGATCCCTGTTAA
>JBFMGH010000327.1:0-13724 GCA_040752795.1 Cyanobacteriota bacterium | reverse complement strand
TTATGTTGCTAGTCGAATTTAGTTTTAAGTTCTTCGATTAGCTTTTCAAACAACCCATCAGAAAAATCAAATTCTTTGTTAGAGCCAAATTTATCAGGCTCGACAGTTAAAAACCATTTTCTAATATTTGTTAACCGGGTTTCTTTATTTTCTGTAAATACTATTTCCTGTAATTCTTGCCAGCTATCAGGTTCAAGAGCTACATTAAACAGGGTTTTGTTTAATTTAAGGTAACAGATTTGATCTCTATACTGGTTATAGATATCAAATTTTTCTATATCTAAATCAGTATTTTCATCGTAAAGAACCATAATATTCCTCTTAGTAATTAAATATTTTACTAATGGAAAAAAATTATTTTCCAGTAGAAGAAAATTATTAAAGAACGGTAAGTTAATTAAGAATCTACACGACGATAAAGGCCAAATTTAATTGGTTTAAATTTAGATAGCTCATCTTTAACAATGTCATTTTCTTCAGAAATCAGTTTGAGTTTTTGTTTAAGGGTTTCATTTTCGCTTTTGCATTTGATGAGTTCAACAACGACTTCATCCATACCCTCAAGTTTTTCGTCAATAATCTTTGATAGATCGTTTAAAATACCTTCTTTAGCCTGTGATACAGCTTCTATTATTACAGTTATATCACTTTTGCTGGCTACTCTAGTATTTAAAGCATTTGGCTTGGTTAATTTTTTAGAAATATTGACTAAACTCTCTCCAGAAGCATGCCATTCTCTTGCTCTTCTTAAAATATCAATATCTTGAGAAGAAAACATGGCAGCACCAGTTTTAAGATCTTTTTTAGGCCTTATTGGCAGTTCTCTGCAGTATTGATGGATGGCATTTTCATCCATCTTTAACATTTTACTTACCTGTTCTGTTGAAAAAGGAGTATTTGCTTGTGCTGTTTTCATCTATTTCTAACTACAGCCCCCTTAAATGTTACTACTAGAATCAAATTAATCTTACATTATTGCTTTTTAGTGAGCAAATTCGTTAAGAAAATAGAAAAAGTTGTAATATTTCTAGTAATTAAAATAGAAACATTTATTATTCATTAATAGAGAGCAGTAGACACCTTATTTTTAATAAAATATCAGGAATTACTGACTCAATCAAGGATCAGGGAAAGAAAATTAGGGTGTTTCCTGAAAATTTATATTAATTATTCTCTTACTAATATTTTCTTTTAATACCTTTATTATGGGCAGTTAATTCCAATTGATCATCCAGAGCATCTAATTCTACAGTATTATATTTTCTTGATAAAGCCTGTCTGATTAATAAATCAGCAAAATGTGGATTTTTCGGTAATAATGAACCGTGAAGATAAGTTCCGTAAACGTGTTTATAGACTGCACCTTCTGTAAAATCCTTACCGTTATTTCCATTTCCTATAATTGTTTTGCCGATTGGTCTTACGTTTTCGCCCAAATAAGTCAAACCACTATGATTTTCAAAACCAACTAGCGTTGAAGGGTTTAGGTTAAGGGTTTTATCAATTTCAATTGTAACATTTCCAATAAATCTTGTATTTCCTGCAACTGTATATGCGTCTAAAATGCTAATTCCTTCAAGCTTATCAGCGTTAAAAGGTTGATAATAATGACCTAATAATTGATAGCCTCCGCATATTGCAAGTATAACAGCCCCGGAATCTACTGCTTCTTTAACCAGTGGGGCAATTTCTTTTAACCTTTTAGCTACTGTAATTTGTTGTTGATCCTGTCCACCACCGATAAAGTAAAAATCATATTTTTCCGGGTCTATATTATCTTCTATATCTACTTCGGTTATTTCTACTTCAATGTTTCGCCATTTACATCTATTAGAAATAGTTAAAATATTCCCTCTATCACCATAAATATTTAGCAAATCAGGGAATAAATGGGCGATATTAATTTTCATATATTACCTTTTATGAGTTTTATTTGCAGCTTTTATTCTTGCTATAGCTTTTAATACAGATAATCGTGCTGCTTCCATTTCGGGGGAGTGTTTGTCAACACTTTGTTCTAACATACCTTTAAGTTTAGCTCGGGCTCTATCTACGGCTTGCTCGGCTCTAGTTTGATCTATATCTTCACCAAGTTCTGCAGCCTCAGTTAATATAGTTACCTCATCATTTTCTATTTTAAAGGTTCCACCTATAATAGAGATAAATTCAGTTAAATTTTCTTCTGTTATATAGTGAGCTACACCAATATCAAGAGCAGTCATTAGAGGTATGTGACCCGGAAGGACACCGAGTTCACCATCAATAGCTTTAACAAAAACTCCTTTTGTTTCTACATCTAAAATAATTTTTTCCGGAGTAACTATCTTTAAACGCATGATGCCCTCTTAATTACACTGTAACACCCATTTTTTCTGCTTTTTCCAGAGCTTCTTCAATTTTACCTACGTATAAGAATGCCTGCTCTGGAATAGTGTCGTGTTTACCATCAAGAATTTCTTTGAATCCTTTTATGGTATCTTCAATTTTTACATATTTACCGGGTGTGTTAGTGAATTGTTCGGCTACAAAGAATGGCTGACTTAAGAATCTTTGAATTTTTCTTGCCCTGGCTACGATTAACTTATCTTCTTCAGATAATTCATCCATACCCAGAATGGCAATAATATCTTGGAGATCTTTATAACGCTGTAAAACCTGTTGAACGCCTCTGGCAGTGTTATAATGTTCTTCACCAATGATTCTTGGATCAAGAAGTTTACTGCTTGAATCAAGAGGATCTACAGCCGGATAAATCCCTAACTCTGATATCTGACGTGATAATACGGTTGAAGCATCAAGGTGAGAAAACGTAGTAGCAGGTGCCGGATCAGTAAGGTCATCTGCAGGAACATAAATAGCTTGAACAGATGTAATAGAACCCTCTGATGTACTTGTAATACGTTCTTGAAGTTCTCCCATCTCCATCGGTAATGTTGGTTGATATCCTACTGCACTTGGCATACGGCCTAAAAGTGCTGATACTTCTGAACCTGCCTGAACAAAACGGAAAATATTATCAATAAACAATAACACGTCTTGCTTGGCTACATCTCGGAAATATTCAGCTACGGTTAATGCTGTTAGGCCTACTCTCATTCTGGCCCCTGGGGGTTCATTCATTTGACCATATACCAGAGCTACTTTGTCTATAACTCCGGAATCTTTCATTTCGTGCCAGAGATCGTTACCTTCTCTGGTTCTTTCTCCAACTCCTCCGAATACTGATACACCACCGTGTTCTTTAGCAATATTATGGATAAGTTCCATAATAACAACGGTTTTGCCAACTCCGGCTCCGCCAAATAAACCTACTTTACCTCCTTTTGGATAAGGCTCCAAAAGGTCAATTACTTTGATTCCTGTTTCAAAAATCTGGGGCTCAACCATTTGTTCAGTTAATTTTGGTGCTGAACGGTGAATTGGCCATTTTTCATCGCACTTTACTTCTCCCATTTTATCTACAGGCTCTCCTAATACATTAAGAATCCTTCCTAGTGTTGAATTACCAACTGGTGTTGCAATAGGAAGACCAGTATTAAGAACTTTCATTCCTCTCATTATGCCATCAGTAGATGACATTGATACTGATCTGACCCGGTTGTTTCCAAGGTGCTGCTGAACTTCTGTAACCAGTTTTACTTCTTTACCGCCTGGTGTTGTTTCGTTTATGTTTAGAGCATAAAAAATTTCGGGTAAGTTACCTGATGGAAATTCTACGTCTACAACAGGTCCGATTACCTGGGTTATATATCCGATTTTTGATTCTTCTGTCATTAAGAGCCCCTTTCATTTACCAGAGAGTTTTATTCTTACAATTTTAATAATTAGTTGAATATTATGCAAAGGTTTTGTTGAAAGTTAAGTGGAAATTTTGATTAATTCATGAAATTTGATAACAAAAAAACATTTAAAACACCTTGTAAATGTCTTTTAAGATATTTAATAAATAACCTTGGTTTACTATAATTATCTATTTTTACATATAAAAACCCTGAAGGGATTTAAATTAGTGTAATTAAGAGAGTTATAATGATCCTTGAAAGTAATCTATAGATACCAGATTATAAACACCCTATAATAATTTAAAACCATATATCGTTTACTTCCGTGGATTGGTATATACTTTTCCTTGAAAGTAATGATAGATTTCAGGGAATTAAGGGGCGGGTGTTTTCCGGTGCACAGCACCGAAAAACACCCTGTAGTAAATTTAAAGCATATATAATTTACTTACGTGGATTGGTATAAGTCATTACTTGAGCCTTGAGAGTTTGTAACAAATTCACGAATTAACCGGGATATTAGTATTTTTTATTCTGATAATATAAAAATTTTTGTTGCTTTTATTAAATTAGGCGTTGTTATAGAATTATCTAAATGTAGTTGTTATTTTTATCACAATACATATGTATTGTGACGTTTTAATAGTAACCGCTCACTTTTTAAAAGATTCTTTCAGGAGTAGAAAATGAATATTCTTAATAAATTAACAATTTTACATAGAATGTTATTGGGGTTTATTTTGATATTCATTGTTTTTGTACTTTTTTGTGTTTATACAACTCACCAGATAAATATCATCAGAGAACAGGTTCACACTATCTATAAACACCCGTTGAAAGTTTCCAATGCTGCTTTAGAAGCCAATATCAATGTTATTAAAATATATAGAACTATGAAAGACACTATTTTAGCTGAAAATGAACTCGAATTTGAAACAGCACTTAATAAAATTAATGATAGAGAACTCGATGTAATTAAACATTTAGATATTATTAAAGAAAATATTATTGGTAATGAAGGTAAAAAGCTTGAAATTGATGTAAGAAAACTTTTTGAAAATTGGAAAACTCTAAGAGATAAAGAAATAAATCTTATTTCAAATGGTAAAATAAAACAGGCTAGAGATATAAATTTAAATGAAGAATATAAACATACTAAATTGCTTGAATCACAACTATTAAACATAAATAAATATTCACTAAACAACACAGAACGTTTTTATCAAAAAACAATCAAAACCCAAAAAGAAATAATACAAACAATAAACCGGGCTATTTTTGGTGTAGCAACCCTTGCTGTGATTATTTCTCTGTTAATTTTTTTCAGCATTATAAATGACATTAAACCTCTTAGAGATACGATGGTTAAATCTACTCATTCTGGTGATCTTAAGACAATCGATGTTGTCGGAAAAAATGAAATAACCGACATTACTGAAAGCTATAACTTGTTAATTAATGATATTAAAAACCTTATCTGGTTAAAAGAAGGTTTAAATAAACTCAATATTGCCCTGACAGGTAAGTCTGATTCAATTTTGGTAGCGGAATCAGCGTTAAATTTTTTATGCAGACATGTTGAATCAGGTTATGGTCTTTTCTATAAATATGATAATGAAAAGCAGGTTTGCAGGTTACTTTCTTCTTTTGCTTTGCCAGACACTGATGAAATAACAAAAACATATTTTTCAGGTGAAGGCATTATAGGTCAGGTTGCTAAAGATCAAGCAGCTGTTTTAATTGACATAGCTGATAATAGTGAATTTATTATTAAATCTGGCCTGACAGAAAGAGTGCCTGTGAATAGTTATGTTTTTCCTCTTATAGATGAAAATAACGTTGTTGGAATAATTGAAATGGCTTCAAATAATAAATATTCAAAATCTGAAATTGCTTTTTTAGACGCTTCAACAGATATTATATCTGTTTCTCTGGCTTCAGCTATAAAAAGTGAAAAATTAAATAAGTTGTTAAAAGAATATCAACAGCTTACAAGCAATCTTCAATATAAAGAAGAAGAATTAACACAACAGAATGAAGAGCTGCAAGCTAAAGAAGAAGAATTAATGCATCAGAATGAAGAGCTGCAAGCTAAAGAAGAAGAATTAATGCATCAGAATGAAGAGCTGCAAGCTAAAGAAGAAGAGTTAATACATCAGAATGAAGAATTAAATTGTATTTTAGAACAGTTAAAAGAATCTGAAGAAAAAGTCAGACAAAGCATTGAAGATCTTGAAAACTCTAATTTGCAACTTCAAGAAGCTCATAAACATAAAAATAGGTTTTTATCTACAATGAGTCATGAACTTAGAACCCCACTCAATGCCATTTTAGGTTTTTCACAATCTTTAGAAAAACAATATTTTGGTGAATTAAACCCAAAACAGCTTGAATACATTTTAATGATTTATAATAGCGGCCAGCATTTATTGGGCTTAATTAATGATATTCTTGATATAGCTAAAATTGACGCCGGTTCAATGGTTCTTTCAAGTGAAAATATTTCACCTCATGGCCTTGTAGAAGAAGTAGTTGCTTTAATGAGTCAGCAATATAAAGACAAAGATATTGCTTTAAAATTTAATTTTGCTCCTGGTTTAAAAACTTTTAAAGCAGATCAACAGAAATGCAAACAGGTTTTATTAAATCTCCTTACAAACGCTCTAAAATACACTTCTCATGGCGGTAATGTTATTATAAATGTTGAAAGCACAGAATCAAACATTATATTTAATGTAAAAGATGATGGTATTGGCATCAGATCTCAAGACTTGCCGTATATTTTTAGCGAATTTTATCAGTCAGACAGAACAAGAGATCAGGCGTTAGGTGGTATTGGTATTGGCCTGGCACTTTGCAAACGACTGGTTGATATGCATAATGGTCAAATTGGCGTTGAAAGTCAGGAAAATCAGGGCAGCAATTTCTGGTTTTCGTTGCCTGTTGAAAACAGCTAGGTAAAACTTGTTAGAGAATCCGCAGCCCGCAGGGCGCCCGCTAAATCCCCCTTGAGGGTGATAAAGGGGGTGAATATATACTTGAAGCTACATTTTTTATTTCAATTTCAAAGAAGTACAAACATGTTTTCTGAACAAAACGAAGAACCATAAGAATAATACTTGTTGAGACCCTTTGTTTTACACAGGGTTACAAATAAGAGCTTTATTTAGTTTAATTTGATAAAAGAACCGAAAGAAATCAGAACTGGATGAGCGAGGCCACGTAGTGGCAGAGAGAATCCGCAGCCCGCAGGGCGCCCGCTAAATCCCCCTTGAGGGGGATAAAGGGGGTGAATATATATTTGAAGCTACATTTTAATTTACCTTATTTGTAAAAGCACAACAAAAAAAATTTAATATATACATGTATATCATGTTAACTATGTGGTTAATTTGACATGAACTAAATATTATTAGATTATATATAAATAATAGTTTAAGAAATAACCTGATATCTTTAAATTTTAGAGTTTAAACTTTAAAAACTAACTTAAATACTATGAATCAAGACAACAAAGAGATTTATTGTACCTTAGACACTATTATTTAACTCCTGAAAAGCCGCTATCTCACTGATTATATGTTTTTGTTAAATTTTTTTTAATAAATTACTTTAAAAAATTCTTCCTTTGTGTTATGATTTCATAGAAATTGGGGGGAAGAAATAAGTATTAAAGCGAAAGGTTTAAATTTGGGTATTTAAGTTAATTTAATTAGTCTGTTTTTCTGTATGCAGCTGATTTTAACTTTTTCTTTAAACTAATTTTGTGGGGGAATGGTAATTTTTGGGGGAAGAGGATGTATAAGGTTTCATTTAACCTTACATCAATGAATAATAAGAAAGAAAGTATTATAAATAATCCTTTCTTTTCAGGTGATATTAATGCTGTACCTGCGCCTTTCGCTATGAACAAGTTCTCAGGAGTAAATGGGGATACTTTTGAGACTAAAGAAAAGATAGAGAAAAAGTTAAATACTAAAAAACAGACTCCGGTTGATAACTTTGTTGCTGGTGTTAATAACGTTGTAGGTAACATTAAAGGTTCTGGTAGTCTGATAAGCTCTTATGCTAGATCAGTTATAGATAATATCAATCTTGTTAATAAACAGCATGATGAATTATCTGCAGAACTGTTAACTGAGCTTGAATCTGATAATAAAAATCTTAAAATAACAGCTATTTCTCTTTTAGGAAAAATAAAAGAAGAAAAAGCCATTGATCAAATGACAGAATTGCTTTCAAAAAACTCTACTGATCCTGAAATTTCTGCGGCAATTATTTCTGCATTAACAAGTATCAATGATCCTAAAGTTATTCAGCCCTTAATAGACATTCTTGAAGATTCTAATAAAAATGAAGGCCTGAGATGTCTTGCGGCTATATCTTTAGGTAAATTAAAAAACAGAAGAGCTTCTAAACCATTGTTTGAAGTTCTGAGAAATCAAGATGATAGCCCGATAGTCAGATCATACGTGGCCTTATCTTTAAGTGAATTTCCTACTATTAGAAACACCGAGCAGCTAGTCAGGTCATTGTCAGATTCATCTGAACTGGTAAGAGCCAATTCTGTTCTGGCATTAGGTATTCTGGGTTATAAAGATGAAATGCCCAAAATTATTAGCTTGTTAAGAGATCCTGATGCTAGTGTTAAAGCTAATGCTATACTTACACTTGGTAATCTTAAAGCTAAAGAAGTTGTTGATGATTTAATAGAAGCACTTCAAGATACAAATACTGATGTTGTTGTTTCTATTGCTAGAGCTTTAAAACACATTGGTCATAAAGATACTACTCAAAAGCTAGTTGATGTTATTGAAAATTCCAATAGTCCGATTATTTTACGCAGAAATGCAGCAGCATGCTTGCAATTAATTCAAGATAAAAAGTCTATTAATACTTTAAATAAAGTTTTAGCTGATAAAAATGAAGATCTGTTACTCAGAAATTATGCCTTATCAGCATTAATTGGTATTAAAGCTAAAGATTGTTTAGAGAATTTGGTTTCTATTCTTAATGATTCACATGAAAACTTCCAGTTAAAAGTTAATGCTGCAGCAGGTATCGGTATATTAGGAGATCAATCCTGTATCCCTGTATTGCTTCAGAATGCAAGAACTACTGAAATTGCAGATCTTAAATTAAATTGTGTTAAAGCAGTTAGAACTATTACTGGCACCGCTGCGAAAAAAGATACCGGCAATGTAAATGATCTAATGTTGCTTCTTGATGATAATGATGAACGTGTCAAGGCCATGATTGCAGATACTCTGGGGCTTTTAAAAGCTAATCAGGCTGTTGATAAATTATTATCTATGGCAAATAATAAAGACGAAAAAGCTTTAGCAAGGGCATATGCAATAACAGCTCTTGGTTCTATCGGCGACAAAAAGGTTGCGGATGATTTATTAAATATATTAAAAAATGATCAGGATCATAGAATATGTTCCAAAGCTGCTATTTCATTATATAACCTGGGTTTTAAAAACAAATTATTTGAAATAATTAATTCCAATTCACTGAATTATTCTGTTAAAAACCACGCTGCTGGTGTACTTATTACAATGGGTGAAAAATCACGTGAATTAGATAACTTCTTGAAACCCGGCCTTCAGGTTAAAAAACTGCACCAGAATGATATTCAGGGGCAGGGTATATCTGTTGCTGTTATTGATGATACAGTTGATGTGGATCATCCGGAGCTTGAAGGTAGAATTATAATAGAACCTTTAGAGCATCATGGCACTCTGGTTTCAGGTAATCTTGGTGGTAATATTTCAGGTGTCGCTCCTAAGGTTAAGGTTCATAGTTATAATGCATTTGCTAATAAACAGGTTGATCAAATTTTAGAAAAGATTGTTGATCAAAAAATTAACGGAGAAAATGATATTAAAGTGGTAAATATTTCTTTAGGCTTTAATTCCAAGTTAATTTCTGATCCACAAATTCAAAGTATCGTTGAAAGATTTGATCAAGTTGCTAAAATGGCAAAAAGATTAGGTATAACAGTTGTTGTTGCCGCTGGTAATGATGGCAGAGATATACCAACACCTGGTATAGGTACACTAAATCTACTCTGTTTATCAGATAGTGTTATTTCTGTAGGTGCTACTAATCCTAATGGTACACCTGATGATCCAAATGATGATTCAAGGGCAGAATTTTCAAGCTATCCTGATCCAGGCTCTCCAAGACAACTGGATGTTATGGCTCCAGGATTTGAAGTTACACTGCCTTATGTAAATGGCAGCTATAAAACTGTTGATGGTACATCTTTTGCAACTCCTTTCGTTTCAGGTCTGGTTGCTTTAATGTATCAGGTTAATCCTAATATTAAACCTGAAGAAGTCAGGGAAATTCTTAAATCTACTGCTACAAAACTAGATAATGAACCACCGAATATGCAAGGTGCCGGTGAAGTTAATCCTATTAAAGCTGTTATAGCTTCTTTGAAGCTTTCTAACCCACAAAAGGCTGAAGAACTTGCTATCAAATTAGAAGATCACGGTCAAATGAAAATTCAATTTGATAAAAACGGCAAGTTAACGTTAGTAGCTTAAACCAGGGGGAATTAATGAATATTTTAGGTAAATACGTACAACCTAGAATAAATGCTCAAGAACTCAAAACTATTGATGTTGTGAGCAATGGTTTTGTCTGGAAAGTGCCACAGATAGGTGCTGAACTTATGAGGGTTAATAATATGCAACCCAATAAATCTGTTATGATGCCGATAAGTAGAGAGGTAGGCAATAAGCTTTCTATTCTAGCTTAAATGCTTTTTATACGAAACAAACCAAATTATCTGCCTGGATCCCCCTGATTAAACTAAACAAATCCAGGCCTTTTTTTTTGTTCTTTTTTTATAAAAAACAAATTCTACAAAATGCTTCTGCTATAATGATTTGTAATTTATACTGATCCTTGAAACTAATTTATAGATTCTAGATTGTAAGGGCCAGATATTTTAACCTGCTGCACGGGTTAAAATACCCTATTGTGACCTGTCAGGCTTGAGCCATTATTTATTTGGAACAGTATTGTTGGTTAATAACCAACAATATAGTAAATACATTATATGAAAATACAGAAAATTGATAAAAACAAAATAATTATTTATTCTGACCCCATTCTAATGTTTGTAATGGGAGCTATTTTCTTTGTAGTTGGCCTTTTAGCGCTGTGTGCTTTTATGCAAACAGGCTCCCTTGAATGTGTACGAAACGCTTCATTGCAAGAATGTCGCTATTCTCATTCGTCTTTATTGGGGACTTCTACAAATGTATTGAATCTTGATGACATTGTTGAAGCTGAACTAACTGAAAGCAGCGATAGTGAAGGTGGTTCTACTTATAATGTTTTAATTAAAACTAAAAATTCAAGCTTCTCGCTTACCGCTGTATCTACAAGTGATTATTCTCAAAAAAATTATATTGCTTCTCAGATAAATAATTTTATTCAGGATAAAAAAGAAACACACCTACTTGTTGAAGATGATCCATCTTTATTTCCTGCCATAATTTGCAGTATTTTTATTGTTGCTGGTATTATGATGATTGTTATGGTTGCAAAAATTGCTATTTATATTGATAAAAATATGCAACAGCTTACTCTAGTTAAAAAGAGTTTAATAAGTAAAACCATGCAAACTTATAACTTTGGTGAAATTGATGAAGCATATGTTGATGAATCTGATAGTAGTGACTCAACTGTTTACAGAGTTGTGTTAACCTTAAATAATGACAAAGAATTACCGTTAACACTCTATTATTCATCAGGTTATAGTGCCAAAAAAGAACTTGCCGATACCATAAACTACTATCTTGAAGTTTTCAGCAAAGAGGATTCATAAATAATTATTTCAAGCTATAAGCACTTTTCTGGAAAAATTAGCTAAAAATAGCTAGTTAAAATATCAACTTTAACCATAAATTGCTAACAATTATAGAGCAATAAATTTGTTTATATATACAAGAGATATAAAAAGTATATACCACCCCCCGGAGAAAAGATTACTATTAAGAGAGATAAAAAGGAGAACATCATGGGTTTAGCAGCAAGTCAAGCAAGATTTTTACTTTTAACAGCAAGAAAATCCGACGTAGAAATGCAAGGTCAAAGAATTAATCAGGAAAGACTCGCAATAGCAAACGCTGTTGGTATGTTATTCAATGCTCAATCAAATTTAGATCCAGATTCAAGAGAATCTCAACAACTTCAGGCCAGAATTGAATCTCTCCAACAGATTGATAAAGCTTTAGAATTACAATTAAGACGTGTTGATACACAACAGCAAGCAGTTCAAACAGAAATAGCTGCAGTTCAAAAAGTTATCGATAAAAACATCGACATGTCTTTCAAAACGTTCGCATAATAAATAATCATTCTCCTTCATTCCAATTTTATAATCTCTTGCAAATCTCTTGTGTGGCTCAATTAACGGCAATAATGCCGTCTTTTTTTGAAAATTTATATTTGATATTAACCTCATAATAGAATTTTTTTTAAGAACAATTTCTTTTCAGGTTTAAAAATAAAAATCTAAAAAAATATATACAAAGTATATACCTACCGATATTGTTGACATTAAAGGCTCTTGGGCTAAGTATGAAATTTGTAGTAAATAAATAAATTTAAATTCCAGTAGATGCTAAAACCCGAAAACAATTGAAACAAAACAGATAAAGGCCCATGTTTATATTTTGTTACATTAGAACAATTTCAGGCAATTTTAAAAACAAAAATGTTTTTATATATACAAGAGATATAAAAAAGATATACTAAGTCACACGAGAAAATATAAAGGAGAACATCATGGGTTTAGCAGCATCACAAGCAAGATTTTTAGTATTAACAGCAAGAAAATCCGACGTAGAAATGCATGGACAAAGAATTAACCAAGAAAGATTAGCTATCGCTAACGCAGTAGGAATGCTTTTCAACGCTCAAACAAATTTAGATCCAGATTCACAAGAATCACAACAACTTCAAGCTAGAATCGAAGCTCTTCAGCAAATCGATAAAGCTTTAGAATTACAATTAAGAAGAGTCGATACACAACAACAAGCAATTCAAACAGAAATCGCAGCAGTTCAAAAAGTTATCGACAAAAACATTGACCTTTCATTCAAAACCTTCGCATAAAACTTATTCTCTCAACCTTCCTTACGAACTCTTATTCCGTAGATTTAAAGATAATATCCTTGCATATCTCTTGTGTGGCTCAATTAACGGCAAAATGCCGTTTTTTTTTGCTTTAAAATACTTATATGTACTACCCCCTTATGGTATTTAATCCTTTCTATGGAAACAGTTCTGTTTTATCTCTAATACCAAAATGTGGTCTATATATAACCCTATTAGAGACCTAATTGTTTATTTGAATCTTTATACTTTCATTCTAACTCAGTAGAAAACATGTACTGGCACAGTATTTCCGATAATAAAAATTACATTTCTTATCCTTAAGTTTTATCAATATCTGCCGATAACTATATGGTAAGCGAAACAATTCTTCCTCCTCCAAAAGATTTGCCTTAAAGGGCATTTTTTTTTGCTTGTTTTTTGTTTGTGGCTCCGGGGCAATGAAAATTTTGTTAATTCTATATATATAACTAAGCATGTATTTGTTTAATAATTATTCAAGCTTTATATTAGCCTGTTAGCAGAATATATTTTTCTCAAAACCAGAAT
Source organism: Cyanobacteriota bacterium (assembly GCA_040752795.1). Taxonomy (GTDB): domain Bacteria; phylum Cyanobacteriota; class Vampirovibrionia; order JBFMGH01; family JBFMGH01; genus JBFMGH01. The sequence continues at coordinate 252 of JBFMGH010000327.1, read as the reverse complement.
TAACAATTCTTATCCTTAAGTTTTATCGAAATTTGCCGATAACTATAAGGTAAGCGAAACAATTCTTCCTCCTCCAAAAGATTTGCCTTAAAGGGCATTTTTTTTTGCTTATTTTTTATTTGTGGCTTGAGGGTTAGAAGAAGCTCATTAAATATTTATTTATCCCGGATTATTCACAAAGTTTCGGAAATATATCTTTGCCGAGGGCTCAAAAGGCCCGCAGAACAGGCCTTTTGAGCCCGATCCTCTAAA
>JBFMGH010000326.1:0-4156 GCA_040752795.1 Cyanobacteriota bacterium | reverse complement strand
TATTAATTCAGGATTACGTTGTTGTGCAATGGTTGGTATTGTAATATTTTTTTCCTTGCATCTTTTTGCAGTATTTTGTAGAACTTTTTCATTAATTTCAAATTTGTGACAACTCATTTTCTGCCTCCATTGAATAAAAATTATTACATTTTATTTTTTAGAATAATTGACGTTTAAAAAATTCCATATAGTAAATTTAAAATATAACAAATACTCGTTTAAGGAAAAAAGTAAATTTTTGCCGGGTTTTCAATAAAAGATAATAAAATAAAATCTTTAATCACTTTAAAATAAATCAATAAAAACAATTATTACTCTAAAATTATCAAATGCAAGCCTTTTTAATGAGTTCCAAAACAATTATTTTATGTAATATTTAATAGTAAAAATATTATTAGCAGTAAATATAAAAATCAAATTATAATAGTAGTTTGAGGTTAACTGCACATTATTCACGTAATTTATGCATAATAGATATGAAATTTTTTTACGAAAAGTTAATAATTTTGATAATGTTTTAGTAAAAATAAAATTGTTAGAAGATCATTATTGCACTATATTATAAGAAATTAAGGCAAAAATAATAATATTATTACTTTAAAAGAATAGCAATAATACGAAAAAAAATCCCAAAGCAGTTTGATTTGTTAAAAGTAAAAGATTCTATTGCCGTCTAGTAGTGTATATTAGAGATTTTCTTAATTATAGTTTATTCCTTAGAATAAAAAGCTTTAAAAAACTGCTTGACTTGTGATTTTTTCGATTGTAGTTTTAGTATAAGATTTTGAATTAATAGATTATCATTGGATTCCAAAAATAAAAAAACTAATAAATGAAAATAAATTTGTTTTCAAATATTTTAATCTAGTTATCATTATAATTTGTCAATACACCTACAGTACTGGAGGAAGTAAAAAGCATGAACGTTAAAAGTTTAGTTGGAAAAGACTTTATTAGTATTCTCGATTATTCAAAAGATGAATTAGAACTTATTTTAGACATAGCTTCAGATCTTAAAAAGAAGCAACAAATAGGTATTCCTCATGATATTTTAAAGGGAAAAACACTTGGAATGCTATTTGCACATCCGTCAACAAGAACAAGAATATCATTTGAAACTGCTATGACACAGTTAGGTGGTCACGCTCAATTTTATGATCCAGCAACATTACAATTAGCAAATAAAGAAACATATCTTGACACTGCTGAAATGATGGGAAGATTTATTGATGCCATTATGATTCGTTTATATAATCAGGAATATTATGGCAAAGCCAGAGAGATATTAAGATCTATGGCCGAAGTAGCTCCTATTCCAGTTATAAACGCATTAGATGATAAAGAACACCCCTGCCAGATTATGGCAGATATTCTTACTATGAGAGAAAAATTTGGAGCAGATTATAAAAAGAAAAAAATTGTTATTGGTTGGGCATATGATGAAAGATTAAAATCACAGGGTGTAGCTCAAACAATGGCAGCTGCTGGTGGAATATTGGGTATGGACTTAGTATTGGCATATCCACAAGGATATGACCTTGATAAAGATTATATTGATTATGCTAATAAAATGGCTGATCAAACTGGTGCAAAAATTACAGTAGAGCATGATATATGGAAGGCTTGTGAAAACGCTGATATAATTTATTGTAAGTCCTGGAAATCTATGACTATGTCTAAAGAAGAAGATTTAGATTATAGAAAAGATCCAAAAGTAAAACAAGATTGGTGTATAACTCAAAAGCATTTTGATATTGCAAATAAAGGTGCAACATTTATGCACTGCTTACCAGCTGCTAGAGGTAATGAAGTAACAGATGATATTATCGATGGACCAATGTCTATTGTTAATGATCAGGCTGAAAATAGATTACACGTGCAGAAAGCTATTTTAGCTTTAACAGTAGCTCATTAGTTAATATAAAAATTTATTCCTGAGCTTGCTGTAATGAGTTTATAGCTCATCAGCAGCTCAGGAACTATTTTAAAATAATATTACATTGAAATTAGATAAGCAGGAGGCTATAAAATATGAACTTAAAAGGAAAACATTTGTTATGTACTCAGGATTGGTCATTAGAAGATTTAGAACTAGTATTACAATTAGCCGATGACATGAGACTAAACAGGTTTGATTCAAGATTTACTTCAATTCTTCAGCATAAAACATTCTTTATGTTTTTCTATAACCCATCAGTAAGAACCAGGCAATCATTTGAATGTGCAGCAATAGAATTAGGTGGAGCTGCTCAATTCTTAGAGCCAAAATCAATGAGATTAAAAACAAAGAAATCTGCTGGAGAAACAGTGGAAGATGCTGCTCAAGTTATGGCTAGATATGCTGTTGGTTTAGGTATTAGAATATTAGAAGACAAAATTGATCGTTATGGTCAGGGTCAAGAATTATTAGAAGAATATGCAAAGTGGTCAACTATTCCTGTGGTTAGTATGGCACATGATAAATTCCATCCATGTCAGGGATTAGCTGATGTATTAGGATATAGAACCCATTTAGGTAATAATCTTAAAGGTAAAAAACTTCTTCAAGTATGGGGTCATGGCGCATTAGCAAGATCATGGTGCTCTGTGCAAGAAAGTTTATTAATTAATTCAAGATTTGGAATGGATGTTACATTAGCATATCCAGAAGGCTATGATTTAGATCCTGAAGTCATAGAACAAACCAGGAAGAATTGTGAAGCCAATGGACAAAAATTTGAAATAACTCATGAGCCAGTTGATTGTTATGATGGAGCTGATATTGTATATTCAAGAAACTGGATGAGCCCAAAAGCATATGGCCCAGAAGGATTTGATAAAACCTGGGATGTTGAAGAAGCATTAAAACATACACAATGGATTACTGATACAGAAAAAATGAAACGTACTAATAACGCTGTATATTCACATCCAATGCCAATTGATCGTGGTCATGAAGTATCTGATGATGTAGCAAGTGGCCCACGTTCAATAATATATGATATTGCAGAAAATAGACTTCACGTACAAAAAGCTTATATGGCATTATCAATGTCAGATTTCAACTACGAATTAAAGGAGTGTAAAGATGGACAAAAAACTAGCTGTGGTTGCAATAGGCGGTAATTCTCTTATAACAGATAAAAAGCATGTTTCTGTTGATAGTCAATATAAAGCAGCAGCTGAAACTTGTAAGCACATTGTTGATCTTATTGATGAAGGTTACAATGTTGTAGTTACACATGGTAATGGACCACAAGTAGGATTTATTCTGAGAAGAGCTGAATTAGCTAAAAAAGAATTGCATATGGTTCCACTGGATTCTTGTGGAGCGGATACTCAGGGTGCTATAGGTTATCAAATTCAAAAGGCCTTATATAATACATATCTTTTGAGAGGTAGAGAACCGCATCCATCAGCAACTGTTGTAACTCAATGTGTTGTAGACAAAGAAGATCCATCCTTTGCAAATCCTACAAAACCGATAGGTTCTTTTATGGATAAAGAAACGGCTCTGGCTCATCAGGCAAAAGATGGCTGGAATGTTGTTGAAGACGCTGGCCGTGGATGGAGAAGAGTTGTTGCTTCTCCAATGCCATCAAGGATAGTTGAATATGACTCAATAAAAATTCTTGTTGATGCCGGAGTAACAGTAATAGCTGTTGGCGGCGGCGGCATCCCTGTGGTTGAAAGAGATGGAGAGCTTTGGGGAGCTGATGCTGTTATTGATAAGGATTTTGCATCTTGTTTATTGGCAAAACAATTAAATGCAGATCTTTTTATTATATCTACTGCTGTTGATAAAGCTTATAAAAACTTTGGCAAAGATAATCAGGAACCTATTGATCAAATAACAGTCTCTGAAGCTGAGAAATGCCTTGAGGAAGGACATTTTGCTAAAGGTAGTATGTTACCCAAGATAAAAGCCTGTATAGATTTTGCAAAATCAAGTGGTAATAAAGCTCTTATTACTTCACCTGAGAAACTAGCAATGGCTGTTAAAGGTCAGACTGGCACTTATATAGTTCCAGATTAAATTTTTTTATACATATAATTTGTGAATAGTTAAAACAAGGGTGACACTTCTTAAGTAAAATTAAGTTGATAAAAATAAAATTAAAAAGGAGTGCCACCAATATGAATTATACCAAAAGATTAAATCCAACAATGAGAATAA
>JBFMGH010000325.1:0-3932 GCA_040752795.1 Cyanobacteriota bacterium | reverse complement strand
ATAAATATACTATTAAATAGCTACAGAGAAAAAAAAGAATAATAATGATTAAAAAATTACTTATAGTTTTATTTCTTGGTATTTTATTTTTTACAAATAATAAAATAATTCAAGCTCAAAGTATGCATGAGCTTGATTATAACTTTGGCAGCGAGGGTGGTGCTGAATATTGGTCAGAAGGTTATAATGATGCATCAGCATATACTGCCGATACAAATGATATGGACGTGCCGGATGACCCTAAGATGGTTTCGGATAAAGAGTTTGAAGATGCCCTTGCATCTTATGAAAAATATGGATTTAGTTATAAACAAAGAAAAGAAATTCAGAGACAAAGAGCAGAACGTTTAAAGAAAGAGGCTACTGTCAAGCCAGATCCTCTGAAACCCACTCCTTACGCGCTTTTAAGATTGCCAGTTTCTATACTGGCAGGAAATAAAATACTTTATCCCGGGTATTATTTATTAAAATGCTCTGTTGAAAACGATAATAAATTTATTATTTTCCAGCAGGGAAATAATGATATTGCCTCAATTGAGGTTGCAGAAACACTGAAGCAAGATCAAAAAATTGATGAATCATTTATTGAAATGGATTTCATTGATGAAGACAATTTATCTATATTGCTAAATACTCGTTTCTCTAAAATTAAATTACTGGTTCCTATAAAAAAATAGATTAAATAGTTTAATTAATATTTTGTTACAAACCGTTCCAAAAATGATTTTGGTTGTTTTTATATAATTACAAGATTTAAAACAATTCCTCTAAATAAATTCCGTAATCTCTCTACTCTCTCTCAAAAGTTTTCCCGAAAGGGACTTTTTTTTTGGCTTTTAAAACTTGTTTAATTATTTATTTTTCCTAATAATATTTATGCCTGTATTTAATTAATGGGGAATAAATATTATGGGGTTAACTTGTCCTTCGTGTAAAGTAGAAATGAAACAAGAAACAGTTAATGATATTGAGCTTGATGTATGTGATAGAAGTTGTAAAGGTGTCTGGTTTGATCAGGGTGAGCTTGAACAAATTATTGAAGTTAAAAATAAAATTCTTTCTGACAATATAAATCAACATTTTAATTCATCAGGAGGAGATGAAACTGATAAAGTATGTCCGAGATGCAACATTAATCTTTACTATAAGCACTGGAACTATGATTCTGACCTACATTTTTTATTTTGTAACTCGTGTAGAGGATTATTTATTAATATTAATGAATTTTCTAAGATTAAGGCAGTTAAAAAGCAATTGGAACAGGAAGGTAAATTAGTGTCAAAATTTGGTTTTTTTGAACAACTATATGATCCTGACGGAATTTTTATTGAAATCAATATAAGTTCTTTTATTGATGTTATATCAACAATAATTGAAGAAAAGATTTAATATTAAATTTATAAATTAATTTATATTTTGTCATGTAAAATACAAATTAAATTAAGCTCATTATAAATATGTAAATAATTAGTATTTATATTAATTTCTTGAAAATAAGGATTGAATACGACTTAGTGCCATTTTCTTAACACTGCCCTCAATGTTAACGCCAACTGCTTGAGATATACCAGCTTCGGCCTTGTCTAAAATGTCTGTGACACCGGGGCCATGTGAACGTTGAATTGCTGCATAATTAGCACTATTCATAAGAGCCACGCGATCTTTTACTTTTATCATTACATCTTTTGTGAGGCTTACGGGTTTTACATTTGCTCTCAATCTTATTTTAATATCATCACCAAAGTTTCTAACAGCAACAACTGCCACTGTAACAGCTGCAGCACAATAAGCAGCTACATTTCTAATTAATTTAGCGGATTTTGAAAGTAGATTCTTAAATGTGCCAGTTCTTGCAACATCATCGGCAGTGTTTTTTGCAAGGAATGGTAATTTTTTAACAATTCTTATAAATAAATCTTTTATCTTGGTAAGTGCGGAAGTCTTTTTGAGTGTAGCTTTTCCTGTTTTAACTAACAAATCATATCTTCCAGCTGTAAAGGTCGGAGAACTAAATTGAGCAAAAACATTATTGTTTTTGCTTGTAACTAACTTTTGATTAGCTGAAATATTATTTTGTCCGTTAAAAGAGATGTGCACTCTCGGTTTCCCTCTTATGAACTCGTCTCTCGGGATTTAATAATAAAGTCTCCTATGATCTTTATAAATGCTGTAAATTAAAAAAGTTGCTACCATTCCCCCGACTTTTTGTAATATAGTACAGTCGTAAGAATTAGTCAAGACATAGAATTAACAAGTGTTTCGAAAACATTTTAATTTAAAATAATTTTACATTAGTTAACATGAACTTAATGAGTAATTTCAACTAGTTAATAACAGTTGTTTCATTCACCCTACAAAGGACTTATTTCTTATGTAAAAAAGATATAAATAATTTATTATGATTTTACACGAGGAGATCCAGGGGGATAAAATTGCTGGGTATTAGTATTACTAAAAATTTAGTAAATCAAAACATTGCCAATTGTCAGCCTGTAAACCAAAAGCAAGCTGATCAACTAGGGATTGATACCAAAATTGACGGTCAACTTGTTGAGAAATTTGCCTCATTTCACGCTAATGTAGACAAGTATGATAGAGCCGCTTCAGAATCTTACGATCAGCAATTTAATAAGCTATTTGCAAATCTTCCAAACTCTCAAGAGATACAGATTAATATGGCATATCAGGCTTCTCAGAAAGCAGTTGAAAAAATATCAGAAGTTCAAGAATATAGACTTCAAAGTGGTATAGAGGCAAGAAAGCAGCGTATAATTGATTGGGCCTTAGATAATTTAGAATTATTCAAAATGAAAAGCTATAATGGTGATTATATATGTTTTAAAAGAATTGTTGAAACTTCACAGGGCAAATTTAATGATTTATATTCTAATTTAGATATAAATTTTTCCGAAGTTTTTTTACGTGCGGCACAAATTTTAGATGAGTTAGTAAAAGATTCGCCTGAATATCCTGAATTATTGTCAATGATTTTATCATCACAACTTATTACAGAATCACAATATAATGAATTACAGGATGCACCTGCTAAATTGATGAATAAAGCAGCGCATTCTCAAAATGCTATGCGTTGTTTTAAACAGTTATTAAACTCTGGAAAAATAAGATTAGAAGATTTTGCAGAAAGAGCAATTGAGTTAGATCCTTCAAGTGCAATAGTTACATTGCTTAAGCTTGCTTTAGGAAACTCCAGAAAAGATCAGCGTTTAACAATTGTTAATTTATTGTCCAAAGTAGCTAAAGAGCAAACAGGCACAATGGGTGGTAGTCTCGCTGCAAAAGGCCTAAAAAAGATAATTAAATCAGAAGGCCAAAATGGTATACTTAAAGCGGCATTTAATGGTCTAAAAGAGTCTGCTAAAGCTGGCAACGCGCAATCAATGAAAGCTCTTAAGGAATTAGCCGAAGATCCTACAATAAGTATGAATAAGGCATTTATGGCTATTGAATGTTTGACTGATATTGCTAAATCAAGTTCAAATGCAGGTGGAGCAGCTACAGATATTCTTATTGACGTAGCTAATAATAAGAAATTATCAACTAAAGTAAGATTTAAATCAGTTGATGGACTAACAGATATAGTAAAATCTGGCAATGCTAATGCTGGCAAGGCATCTGATGCACTATTAAAGCTTGCCAGAACACCTGAGGACCCTGTAGGAAATAAAGCACTTAAAAATATTTTAAATTTACAGGATACAGAAAAATTTGATCAAAATAATCTTGCTAAAGTAATGTTTGGAGCGGCTAAGAATAAAAAACTAGGCAATAAAACCCGCTTATCTGCTTATAATAAGTTAGAACATGTTTACGATAATAAAGGTGCTGGAAGTAATATGGCTAAAGGGTTAATTATTAATCTTGCAAGAAACCCGCATGACCCGGTTGGAAAAAAAGCTCTTCATAAAGTTGCC
>JBFMGH010000324.1:0-3014 GCA_040752795.1 Cyanobacteriota bacterium | reverse complement strand
ACACCCGAACCCTTTATTTTCTGAAGTCTATTTTATTTATGCGTTCATTATAAAATACTCTCTTTACTATAAAATCTGAAAATAACTATTAATAAATATTTTTTAAGGAATACCTTTATGTCATTATCCAATATATTAATATTTATAGTACCAGGTATAATAATTATATTATTCCTATTAATATTATTGACTATTCGTATATTATTTAATCCAGCATATTATAGCCATGCAGGCAATAGCCGCTTAGAAAAAGGTTTATACAGCGAAGCACTGGAATATTTTTACAAAGCGCTGAAAAAAAATACTAAAACATATGGGGAAAATAGCCTCGAAGTTGCTGAATGTAAAGTCAATTTAGCCAATGTATTAATATTTAAGAATAGAGATAATGAGGCTTTTGAATTATTAACCTCGGCTTTAAAAATAATTAATGTCATAAATCCTGATCATAATTCTATAACTGCCAGTATTTATAATTACATGGGTGTAATATATTCAAAAAGAGACAAACATAACAACGCTATTGAATATTTTAATAAATTCATGGATATAGCAAAAAAAGAATCTCTAAACCCTGCCAGTATTGCTTCTGTTTATAACAACATTGCACAGGTATATTTTAAACTGGAACAGCCTGAAAAAGCCATTGAAACTCATAATAAAGCTTTAGAACTATATGAAAATATTCACGGAAATAATCATATATCTATGGCAAATACCTATAATCAGCTAGCTATGGCTTATGAAAAACATGGGGATTTTAACAAGTCTTTAGAATGCCTGAATAATGCTCATAAAATTATTACCTGCCTTTATGGCCAACAGCACCCTGACGTTGCTGCAATATATAATAATTCTGCTACTGTGTTATACAGGCAAAATAAAACTGATGAGGCTCTGGAATTATTGAAAAAGGCTATAGAGATTTATGAGAAAGTTTATGGTTTAGAAGATATTAATACTGCAAACCTTTATTCTACTACTGCTATTGTTTTTAATAGTAAAGGCCTTTATGAAGAAGCATTAAAATATTTTAATAGCGCACTTTATACCTACGAAAATTACTACGGGCAAAATAACACTACTACTGCAACTACATATAGCAACATAGCTTCCACATATAAAAATATGGGAAATATTGAAAAATCTCTGGAATTTTATAATATGGCGCTAAATATATACGAAAATATCTTTGGCCACGAACATTCTAATACCGGTTATATTTATTACAGCATTTCAAACGTATATTTAGAAAATAAAGAATTCGACAAAGCTCAAAATAATATTCTTAAAGCTTATGAAATAATATTAAATGTTTTTGGAGAAAGGCATACAAAAACAAAACAATTATGTAATGATATTGCATACCTCTATGAACAGAATAATAATAGTGAAGAAGCCAGTAAATGGACAGCTAAAGCTATTTAACCACTGGTCCCTGATATTTTATAAAACATTAGTTATGCAGAGGTCTCTGGCATGATTAACCATGAATTACACTTCACAAATCAGGAATCATCAAGTAAAAAACACACCATCTCTCTTCTTTTGAGAACTATCATCTGAATTAACAGTATGTAAATTCAGTATTTTTTAAATATGTCACTAGTAACAGGTTTTAGGTAAATGTAACAAATTCACGAAATAAACCGGGTTAAACATGCTGTCTCTTTAACCTTTGACTTAATGCCGTAAAAGACTTCTGCCTAACTATATAAAGACCCTCATATTCAGGAATATTTATGTATTAAAAATCAAAATAATACTTTGCTAGCAATAGATAAAAGTTTAAAGCCACAATATAAGCATTTAGCCAGGGTTATAGCCATTATTTATTCAACTATTTGTATAGTATGCTAATATACTTATTAACAGTTACTATATAAATGTATATACATATTATAATTAAAAGTTTAATCAATTGTATAATGGCTAAAATTAATAAGTAGCAAGAAAAATAAGGGACTATTTATTTTAAAGCACAATCTACAGGTATACATTAACATCATTCAATTAATACGATTTTTTTTTTGTTAGGTTTAAACTTTTTGATTTAATATACAAAATTTGATTAGAACAATACTTATATAATATGAAAGTTACATGTTTTTTGAATCCTTGAAGCGGTTAATATTAACTTTTATTAAGACAGGCATCGCTTGTCGTAGTTAGGTTTTGAAGATTTTTTAAAAATCTAGGTTCCCATACGTTACAAAAAAAAACTTGCCAGAATAGCCTATTACGTCTTATAATCTTTCTTGTCGTTGTAGGGTAGTAGAAGAAGGATTTGTAAATGAACAAAGAAGAACTCGTACAAGAAGTAGCAAAAAAAGCAAAAACTACACAAAAAGAAGCTGCTGAAATTATCACAGCTACAATGGAAGTTATTACCAGAACAGTAGCTAAAGGTAAAAAAGTAACATTAGTTGGCTTTGGTACCTTTGAAGCTCGTAAGCGTGCAGCAAGAACAGGCAGAAACCCACAGACTGGTAAAGAAATCCAAATCCCAGCTAAAAAGGTTCCTGTTTTCTCAGCTGGCAAAAAATTCAAAGAAATGGTTGCTAAAAAGTAGTTTAGGCTTTTAGTAAACTTAAAGAAAAGGTGTGTAACAAGTTGCACACCTTTTTTAATTCTTATCATTCTATATTTAAAAGCACTCTTGCCCGGTAAGAAAATTACCTAAAACTTAAAAAACTATTAAATATTGTCAGGGAAAATATTTCAAAAATACAATAATTTTGATATAAACTGTTCAAGCTTGGTTTGTTATTAAAGGTAAATCAAACTGCAGCTTAATATTAAACCCACCCCCTTTATCCCCCTCATAGGGGGATTATGGCGCCTGCCGGCGGAGCGGGTACGCTTGCAGCATAACTGCGGCGCTCTCCACTTTTTGCAATAACTACGTTCAAGCTTGGGGTGGTATTAAAAGTATTACTGCATAAGTCTCTATACCAATACACGAAAGTGAACGATAGATGGCTTTAAATTACTCTAGGGTGTTTTTGCCTGCT
>JBFMGH010000323.1:0-3115 GCA_040752795.1 Cyanobacteriota bacterium | reverse complement strand
CGCCCCTTTTGAGCCCGGCTTTCTAAAACCTGATCCCTGTTAAATATTTACAGTCTGTTAAATGCATAAATCTTTAACTTAAGTCATTACTTGAGCCTTGAGAGTTTGTAACAAATTCACGAATTAACTGGGTTATACCAATCCACGAAAGTAAACGATATATGGCTTTAAATTATTATAGGGTGTTTTTTCTTTATTATCAGTGTTTTCTATTATATTTGTTGTTTGTTTCTGTTGAGGAAGTGTTTTCATTCTCCAATGAGATCTTTGCCCCAGCCCCTTTGAAAAGTGGCTGGCCACCTAAATTTTCGCAAACAGGCCAGGCCTGCAAGTTTTTCTTTGTGGCATTATGACCCACTGCATTCACTATAATACCTCCACAGATGACGTTGAGCAGGCATTTATACTATTTTAGTTCTGGTACCTTGAGATTAGAACTGATGATATGTGGCAATCAGGATAACTATTAAGCACTTTACTCTAATAACTCAAGTTTTACTTGAATATTGTCTCTGTTATGATATTTGGTATCAATTTAAAAACCATAAACTTATGCATATCATTATTAATAAGCAAAATACTACTAATCAACACGGTTTGTAGGCTGTATAAATAAATGAGGAGCCCTAATGATTAAAAAACTACTGCTATTGTCACTTATAATACTAATTAACCCCAATTTTACAAAGGCAGACCTTCAATACATTGAAGAATATACAACAAAAACAGAATTCCCGGGCATTTCCGGAATGCCTAATATAAACAACACGGGAAATATACCCCCACAATATAAAAACATAATGAATAACATGTTGCAAAATACTCCAGATATAAAAACTTTCTATATTAAAGGCTCAAAAAAACGTGTCGATGACCATAAAACAAATATATCTACCATCATTAACTGCCTGAATCAGAAAATTATTACTGTTGATCATGGATATAAAACTTACTCAACAAGTAATATGAACATGTATATAAATCAAATACAAAGCTGGTGCAATCAAGGCAATATAATTAACCAGCAAACCTTCAGCACTGAAATACCAAAACAACCCTATATAAATCCCAATCAACAACAAGGACAACTAACTATACGTACATCTATAAGAGATACAGGGCAAACAGAACTAATAGGAACTCTTCTGGCAAAACACTATATTAAAGAATATGAAATATCAGGAAACCCTAATTGCATACCAGATATGAAAAATGTTGAACATATCTGGGCTATTAACTTTCAACCTGATAGATTTCAATGCCCTGTAATAAATAACTTTAAAGCCTGTAAAGACAAAATGCCCCCACCCAGACCCAACATGCCATATAATCAGAATAACTGCTTTAAAAATGCAAAATATGTTAAAGAAGGCCTGAATATTATACCAGGGTTTGAAGTTAAAAAAATCGTTGAGTTAGATATGTCAGCAATGATACCTGGCAGAACAGGAAATATGCCCGCTATGCCACAGGGAATACCACCAATGATGCCAGGCAATATGAAGTCTATAAATATTACCGAAATAAAAAATATCTCCAATCAACCATTACCTGAAACATTATTTGAAGCACCACAGGGCTATACAGAAGTTAATAATGGAGGTTATAACCCCAATAACTTTGATTTTAGCTTTTATACTGATGTTTCTTCAATGAAATATAAAGGTGGGTAAGAAAGGCTCAAAAATAAAAAAGTAGCAATTAAATTGCTACTTTATATGAAAAAGTGGACAAATGGATTCCGAAATTATCTAAAACTGAATTTAATTAAATACCAGTAGTAAATGCAGCAGATGTAAGGTCAATATTCCAAGTTTCTGAACCAATACAATTAGGGCATCCAGTGTCATCATCAGCAGTTACAAATTCATATGACCCAGTTATAGTACTACCAGAAAGAGTTCCTGCAAAGCTTGTAACATCCAGAGCTGCACCATCAATAGCTATACCAGTAGCTGTAAAATTACCGTCAACCATATTGCCTTCAATAGTATATGTACCTATTCTAGAATCTTCAAAGGCAGGGTCACAATAGTCACCAACCGAATTTTCAAAACAACCGTGGTCATTCTGAATGATCATCATATGTCCATCTACTTCAATAACAGCAGTATTTACAGCAACATCACCAGTATAACTTTCACCATATAGAGATCTAGTTCCAGTGCCAAAAGTAATATTAACCGGAGCCTCAAGACCCGGATGTTCTGTCTGATAGGCGTCAACCATACGTGTAATTGCACTAATAAGATTAGATGCACCACTGGCTCCGCTGGTTTGCATAACGTCATCTTGAAGCCTGATTACATCAGCTGCAAGGTGCACTGTCTGACTTCCAACATTAAATGAAGCTGAATTATCATCATAAAAAGTAACAGAAGTACCCCCTATATCAGTTGTAGATACAGGTGTACCATAAGTTGTATCTGGCGAAGTAACAGGATGAGAAGCACTGGAAGGTGCATTTCTTACATCAAATGGATCAAAATTCTCTATTTCTTTATTGCTTGCAGTAAACATATCAGTAATGTTATTACCCAGTGCAGTTAGAATTAATACTGCACCAAGAGAAACAAGACCAATAATGATCAACAATTCAACAATAGTTAATGTTTTCCTTTAATTATTTTTAATTTGCCGCTTTTTATCGACCAATCAAAGGCTTTAGACAAAATATAACGGATTAAAAATCTGTATATAATTAAAATTAAAAGCATTATGGTGTAAAGGATTGTTAAATAACTTATTATTATTAGCATTTTATTTACTACAATTTGAGTAAATATAATTTCATTAAATAATAAAGCTCCAATAATTAAACAAATTAATAACACAGAAAGCTTTAAATAGATAATATCATTCTTATCAAGGTTAACAAGCCCTAAAGGAAAGTTTAAAACATTATATTTCACAAAACATGTTTTAAAAGCTTCTTTTAAGACTTTATCCTGCGGGTTAAGCATAAAAGCTTCTTTAAGTAAATTATAGCTGTAGAACCAAAATGAAAATGTCCTATTAGAACAAAGTAAAAATGTCCGGTTTTCAATAAAAAAAATCGGAGGATAAAAAATGAAACAAGGAGTTCTAATAGTGACAATACAAGAAGTAAACAAGT
>JBFMGH010000322.1:0-4849 GCA_040752795.1 Cyanobacteriota bacterium | reverse complement strand
AACTATAATACCTGTAAACTATCAGGGTGAAATTAATTTAAACTCAAAACAATTTATTCTTGAAAAAAATGTTTTCGATGTATTTTCTAATGAAAATACTGAAAAGCTACTTAAGAAAATAAGTCCAGACAAAATTTTTGTTTTTGGAGTTGCAACCGATTATTGTGTTGAAGCTGCAGTTTTAGGTTTAATAAGAAGATATAATAATGTGTCTATTATTACGGACGCAGTAAAAGGAATCTATGAATATAAATGCTATAGATTTTTTGAAGAAGCAGAAAACCTTGGTATTACTTTATCAACTACTGATGAACTCTTGAAAGGTAAATTATGCGTATTGCAATAGCTCAGATAAACCCTGTTGTCGGAGATATTACAACTAACAAGAATAAAATAATTGAGTATATTAATAAAGCTATAAAATTGAATGCTGATCTTGTTGTATTCTCTGAGACAGCAATTGTTGGTTATCCGGCAAAAGATTTGCTGGAAAGATCTGAATTAATAGATAGAAACTTGAGCGCTTTAAATGATTTAAGACTTCATTCAGACAGCATTGGAATATTATGCGGATTTATTGACAGAAATCCACTAAAAACTGGTAAAAGCTTACATAACTCTGCTGCCTTAATACACGATGGAAATATAACTTTTAAACAGGCAAAATCTTTATTACCAGAATATGACGTTTTTGATGAAAACAGATACTTTGAACCTGCTAGATGTGTACATGTCACTGAATTCAGAGGCCTAAAGCTTGGCATAACAATTTGCGAAGATATATGGATCAATTCTCCTGAAGTTTCATTTAATTATAAACAAGACCCTAACCAGATATTAACACAACTAGGTGCTGATATACTAATAAACCTGTCAGCATCACCTTACTCATTTGAAAAACCTCACCAGAGATTGGAAACAATTAAGAATTGTGCCATTAAAAATAATCGCTGTGTTATATACGCTAATCAGGTTGGTGGCAATGATGAACTTATTTTTGACGGTAACAGCATTGTAGTAAACCAGCATGGTGAAATAGTAGCATTAGCAAATAATTTCGAAGAAGATCTTATAATTTATGATACTATATCTGGCACAGGTGACATTCATAATCCTTCTACAGGTGAAACGGAATGTATTTATAAAGCATTAAAACTTGGTTTAAGAGACTATGTTAAGAAATGTGGTTTCACCAAAGTAATTCTCGGACTGTCTGGAGGTATAGATTCAGCACTAACAGCAGCACTTGCGGCAAAAGCTCTTGGGCCTGAAAATGTTGTTGGAATATCTTTGCCTGGCCCATATTCATCTCAGGGAAGCCTTGATGATGCGAGAGATCTTGCAAATAATCTTGGTATTGAGTATCAAGTTTATCCTATTGATAAAATGTTTGAGGCCTCACTATTAACTATACAACCTGATAAAGAATCTCCTATAATGGATCTTGCCGAAGAAAACCTTCAAGCAAGGCTTAGGGCAAATATCATCATGGCACTATCAAACAGATATGGATACTTCCCACTGACTACCGGAAATAAGTCCGAATCTGCTGTCGGATATGCAACTTTATATGGTGATATGTGCGGGGGACTTGCTGTTATATCTGATTTATATAAAAATCAAGTTTACAATCTCGCAAATTTTATTAACAAAGTAGAAGGTGTTTTGATACCTCAAAACTCTATTCATAAAGCACCTTCCGCCGAACTTAAGCCTAATCAGCTAGACCAAGATTCTTTACCAGATTATAATATTTTAGATAAAATCTTAAAAGATTATATTGAAGAAGGTCTGAGTTTTTATCAGCTAAATCAAAAATACGATAAAGACACTGTTAAATTTGTTTTAAAGAAAGTTGATCAGAGCGAATTTAAACGGAGACAAGCTGCTGTGGGATTAAAGATATCTACGAAAGCTTTTGGTAGTGGCAGAAGATTACCTATCGCTCAACGCTACAAATGGGAATAAGGATTTATTAGTATGTCTGAACAAAAAAGCAAAGAATACAACGTACAAGATGACCCGATAATTGAAAAACCCTCTGTAACAGTAGATATAGTAATATTTACTATACAGGATAATGATTTACAGGTACTATTAATTAAACGTAAAACACCTCCATTCAAAGACTCATGGGCCATACCGGGTGGTTTTATTCACGTTAATGAAACACTAGAAGATGCAGCTCTTAGAGAACTCAAGGAAGAAACCGGTGTAGGTGATGTTTATCTTGAACAATTGTATTCATTCGGTAACCCGAACAGAGACCCCAGAAAAAGAGTTATTACAGTAGCTTATTATTCGCTGGTCGCTTCTGAAAAGTTACAGCCAAAAGCAGGCGCTGATGCAGAAGATGTTAACTGGTTCAGTATTCACAACCTTCCTGATCTTGGTTTTGATCATAGTGAAATTATTGACTCAGCCATTGAAAGAGTTAGAACACGTCTGGCTTATACTCATATCGGTTTTCAATTATTACCACAAGAATTTACTCTAACTGAATTACAAAGAGTCTACGAAATCATTATAGATAAAAAGCTTGATAAGCGTAATTTTAGAAAACGTGTATTATCTATGGGTATTCTCGAAGAAACAAACAAAACAAAAATGGAAGGATACCATAGACCAGCCAAGCTGTATTCCTTCAAATCTGATTAGTATTTGCTAATATATAAAGAATTATTTAAATTCAGGTGGTATGAAGACTTCCTTAAGGGAGTCTTCAACTACTTGAGAGGCCAGAAAATATACTATATCGCCATTTTCCAGAACTAAATCTTTCGAAGGAAAATGACTCTGGTTTTTCTTTATAACATTAACCAGGATTGAATTATCAGGTATAACAAGGTCATATATTTTCTTGCCAACTACGGGAGATATAGGAGAAACTTTTATTTCTATTATTGTCAAACCATACCTGGTAAGCTTTTTAAGGAAAAGCAAATCTCTAGGTGAAAGTTCCTCTTGAATAGACCTATCACGGCTTCCAAATTTTTCAATTTCTAAATGAACCATCTTTTAACCTTTTACTCTAACTTCTTTCTTTTTTTGCTGGTATATATAAATATTACTGATTATTTTTAATAATTAAGTGGTTCAAAAACACGTGTGGAGTATTTAATAAAGTTTTTAAATATGTGACCCTAACAGCTTAGTACTATGAATATAATAGTTGATTTACTTTTCCCATTATTATGTTATCGTTTATTTTCAGTTAATTCTAGTCCTATTTTAAAAGATTGGCTAAGGAACTCAGTTACACTAAGGGATTTTAAATTGTCATATCAGTTCTTTAAGTTTGTATACATGTATTAAGAATTATTATTCGACTTATTTATAAATTAAATTTTCTAATAAACAAGTTATTTAATAATACAATCTCAAAGTTTTTAAAAAAATACCCCAAAAGTGTTAAATATAATAACTTTATTAATATATAGAATGTGCTATCATAAAAATTGTTCCGACTTGTAGATTGTTTTTTTTTGATCCGGACAATTTTAATTAATGGGAGCCTTAACTCTAGAGTAATGCAGTATACCTAAATTATTCATTAGGAAACGAATTTTACTCAGGCGGGCACCCACTTAGAGAGACTCGCGGGTCTCATAGGGCAATCTTAAGTCGGGATATTTTTTGGGAAAGAAGAATAAAATTTAACTCTCTAGAGTTTTTTATGGGTAAAACATAGAAATTTAAACAATCTATTAGCAAGGCCAGACAAGATTGAGCTTGCATAAAACTCCTTAGATAGTTAATTAAAATATAATTAATTACTTTGTTTTTTTTATTTATCCACAAAATTTTCTGAAGAAGCAAATGTTTTTATGTAAATTAATATCAAAACCTGTTAATGATTTTTTTTAATTAGTTTATAATTTTGCCATGCTTACAAATTCAATAAAAATAAATATTAATTCTGTTGATGGAACACAAAACTTTGCCCGTTTGTTTTCGCAAATTATTGAACCAGGTACGTTTATATGCTTGTATGGCCCTATAGGTTCAGGAAAAACTACTTTTGTTCAATTTGTGTGCAAAAAATTAGGTATAGAAGAGCAGGTAACCAGCCCTAGTTTTGTTATAATCAATGAATATAGCTCTGGTATATATCCGGTTTATCATTTTGATCTCTACCGCCTTGAAAAAGAAGGTATTGATACTATTTTATCCGAACTGGAAGAGTATTCTACAAATAACAAGGCTGTTACATTTGTTGAGTGGGCAGGGTTTTCTCAAAATAATCTACTGGATGATAGAATTGAAATTAATTTTGAATATACTGAAGATTTTTCAGATAAGCGTTTAATAGAAATATGCTCTATTGGCAATAGATATAATACATTTATAGAAAGGCTAAACAGTATCATTGTTAATTGTGAATTTTGATATAGCAACAGATAAAATGTATCTTGTTGTCGATAAAAATAATGAAATAGTAGCTCTTGAACATGAGCTAAGTACACCTGAAAAATATAACAGTGCTTTATTAATTCCAAAACTTTTAGAAGTATTTCAAAAAAACAATTTACAACCTTCTGATATAGATGTTTTAGCAATTAATAGTGGGCCTGGTAGCTTTACTGGCATAAGGGCTGGTGCTGTAATCGCTAGAACTATTGGACAATTTCTTGATATACCTGTAATTGGCTTACCATCATTAGAAATATATGCTAATGCCTGTAATACAAATAAAGATAAATTTGTTATTTTAGATGCCAGAAGGTCTAAATGGTATACAGCTCTTTATTCTGCTGATAATATTGAAATAAAACCACCTGCATTAGAAACAAACACCGAAGTAATAGAATATATAAATACTTTAGATGTTCAAATTATTACAGAATCA
>JBFMGH010000321.1:0-3323 GCA_040752795.1 Cyanobacteriota bacterium | reverse complement strand
ACTTTAATTTTATTTTTTAGATCTTCACAAAGATCTGTTTTGCAAGCATCAGGATCAACCTGAATGCCATCTTGTTGAACACCAGCTGGCAGTTGAAAAAGCTCATATTTATATTTTTCATTAAAATCAAAAGCAAAAACATCATTTATGTTTATGAATAAAATAGCCATAAAGGTAAGCAAAAGTATAAATTGTTGTTTGTCTTTCATTAAAGTTTCCTCCTTTATTCATTGTGTTATTATCGCTTAAAATAAGTATAAACTGGCCAGATAAAAAAGTTTTTATTGGAACAAAAAATATTAGTAAGATTCCTATTCATATAGAATTAAATTGTATGCTTAAATTTATTAAGATATTTGATGTAATGTTAAGACAAATTAAAAATGAAAAATAAAATTTTTATTAGTATATTAATCACAGTAGTATTTATATTTGTTGGTGTTATAGTGGCCAATGGCCAGGAAAACACTACTCCACCTCCATTGATGCAATCAGCACCCCTTGTAAATCCTAATATGTCTCAAAAAACAACGACAAAGGTTCCAGATAATAATTCCTGTATTTCAGGAAATTGTCCTCCTATTGGGAACATTCCTCCTTTAAATAATAATATGAACTCAAGCCAACCTCCAGTTTCAAATTATAACTATAATCCACAAGCATACATGCCACCTAGGCCTCAGGCACCACCGCCTGCTATGGAAGAAGGGCCTCAAAATGTACTAATAATACTTGATGCATCATATAGTATGGAGGATCGCATTGGAAGTGATAGAAAAATTGATATAGCCAAAAGAGTAGTCCATAACACTGTTTCACAGATACCACCCGGCACAAGAGTAGGCTTGCGAGTGTATGGACACAAAATTGGTTTAATGGGAATTTATCCCTGCCGGAAAACAGAGCTACTTGTTCCGATAAGTTTCAATACTTCAGGGAGTATTATATCAAAGTTAAGGAATATTAATCCGACCGGACAGACCCCAATCACCTATTCTATTAAGACTGCGGTGATGAATGATTTTATTGGTCTCAATGGACCAAAAAGAATTATACTTGTTTCAGATGGCATGGAAACTTGTGATGGAAATCCTTGTGAATATGCAGTTGAGATGGTAAGAAGGGGAATTGATTTGAAGGTTGATGTAGTAGGATTTGCTTTAAAAGATCAAGCAGCAATCAATCAACTAAAATGTGTAGCCCTTTCTACGGGCGGTAAATTCTATACCGCTGATACCGAAGCTGCACTTGCAAGAAGTCTTCGAAATAGTTTCTCTGTCAAAACAGAAGTTCAGGGTAGAATTCTTTTTAACAAATAGGGGTCAAAACATTGAAAACAAAAGTATTCCTTTTAACTGTAACTCTACTAGTTAGTTTTTTCTATGCCGCATCTTTAAAAGCATTTGATAGTGAGGAAAGGGTTCTGATAATTTTAGATTTATCTAAAAGTATGAATGAATCTCTTCAGACTAATGAAACAAAAATTGAGGTGGCCAAGAAGGCTGTAACAGATGTTATATCTTCTCTTCCTGATGATACCAGTATTGGGTTAAGAGTTTATGGGCACAAAAGTGGTTTTTTGGGTATGAATCAATGCTCTAAGACAGAATTAATTGCCCCGATTAAACCTTATAACAAAGAAACTATCTTGGATAAGGTTAAAGATTTAGAGCCAAATGGTGTTACCCCGATAGCATACTCGTTAAAAAAGGCTATAGGAGATTTTAAAGGCTTTGAAGGTTCTAAACGAATAGTTTTAATTTCTGATGGCTTAGAAACTTGCAATGGTGATCCATGTTCTTTTGCAAAAAGGTTAAGATCTGAAGGCTTGAATATAAAAATTGATGTAATAAGCTTTGGAAAGAATATAAAAAACTTCTCAATAGATTCGCAACTTCAATGTATTGCTTTAGCAACCCAGGGTCAGTTTAGTAGAGCCGAAACGCATATTGACCTTGTTAAGGCCATAAATAATAGTGTTAGAGTTGATAAACAAATTCACTGGACCATAAAACCTAATTATTAATTAAGGAGGAATAATGTATAGACTGTTAATTTCATCTTTTATAGCAATAATTTTAATATTAAATACGGCATGCTATTCTGCCTGCCTTGCTGATGATAAAAATACAAATGTTGATAAAGAAACAAAAAAAGAACAGGTGGATGAAAAAGAAAAGAAAAAATCACCAGAAGAACTTAAAGCCTTTGAGGATAAATGTGTTCTTATTGATCCCGTTGATCTTGTAGGAGAACCGCAAAAACATCTTAATGAATACGTATTAATTAAAGGAACTTTTGACAAATACACTACACTGGGCCTTGATTACAAACCCGCTTTAAAAGATTCCAAAGAATATATTTCTTTTCTGATAAGAAGACCTGATGTTAAGAGTAAAAAATATGTGATTCCGCTTTCTGAATTAAAGCTTATTATTGCCAGAAAAATGGCTGAACAATATACAAGCCTTGAGACAGGTGATGATATTATTATTTACGGTCAAGTATTTTCCTCTGCACTTAATGACCCATGGGTTGAAGTTGATCACATCGTATCTAAAACAAAAAATATTGAAGAACCTCCTAAAGACAATGGAAGTAATATTGAACTTGAAGAAGAATAAGTCAGCCCAATAAACGGTAATAATTTCTTTATGGGAATTCATATTGAAAAAAATCTGAAAAATGTTAAATGGGGTTATATAATCTCAATGGGGTTATTATTTCTATTTATTGGCTTAACGGTAGCATCTCAAACTAGAACGCATGCAGAAATAGGCTCTATTAAACAGGCTCCATCAAGACAATTAGAACAAATGGTTGCTTTACTGAAAGAAGCTGAAGATAAAAAAGCTACCCTTGAAAAAGAAGTTTCATCATTAAGAAAAGAAGTAGAGAAAATGCAAAAAACAGAAAACCCTGTAATATCTGAGGAAAGACTAAAAAGAATATATCAACTGGCTGGTCTTACTGAGCTAGATGGGAAAGGAGTAAGAGTAACTCTTGATGACCGATCAAGTTCAAAGCTGCCTACTCCTGATAATGATGGTTTGGTTCATGGTGATGATATATTAAAGCTTGTTAATGAGTTAAAATCTGCTGGGTGTACAGCTATTACAGTAAATAATCAGAGACTGGTTACAACAAGTGAAATTGTTGATGCCGGTGGCTCTATTATGATTAATCAAACTAGATTAGTGTCTCCATATGTAATCAGTGCATTAGGTGATCCTGAAACATTGAAAGTATCTCTTTCTATTAGAGGTAGTATTTTAGAATATTTAAAATTTTATGGCATAGATGTTAAAGTTGAAACCCCAGAA
>JBFMGH010000320.1:0-7405 GCA_040752795.1 Cyanobacteriota bacterium | reverse complement strand
ATTATGTACTTAAATGATCGGTATGGACCGCATATGATCTAGGTACTTATGGGTTTCAATCCTTGTTTTACTGGATTATGTACTTAAATACATACTTGCTATACAACGAGTATGGAAAAGAAGGCGGTTTCAATCCTTGTTTTACTGGATTATGTACTTAAATCCGGCTTATGGCTGTCATCAGACACAGAAATAATAATTGTTTCAATCCTTGTTTTACTGGATTATGTACTTAAATTCGTATTTTGGAAAACTAGCCATTCAATGGATGGATGTTTCAATCCTTGTTTTACTGGATTATGTACTTAAATAGGTGACTTAGTCGGGATAATTGCAGAAAACGAGAGCGTTTCAATCCTTGTTTTACTGGATTATGTACTTAAATAGATATATTACTATGATACTGATACTGATACATTCATGTTTCAATCCTTGTTTTACTGGATTATGTACTTAAATCGCCGTCGCCATACCTGAAAGCGTTGTAACACCGGTGTTTCAATCCTTGTTTTACTGGATTATGTACTTAAATCCTTACATCGCTAGGTATATCACCGATACTTTCAGTGTTTCAATCCTTGTTTTACTGGATTATGTACTTAAATAGACAAAAATGTAAAACCCAGGTATTAAATGTGAAGTGTTTCAATCCTTGTTTTACTGGATTATGTACTTAAATCCATTAGCAAGACCGGCATAAAGTATTGCTCCACAGCGTTTCAATCCTTGTTTTACTGGATTATGTACTTAAATGAAATCAAAGATAAAAAATATTTTTTGCTGGGTAATAGTTTCAATCCTTGTTTTACTGGATTATGTACTTAAATCTGGACGATTGAAAACATGCAGAACTCAGGAAATCAGTTTCAATCCTTGTTTTACTGGATTATGTACTTAAATTTCTACATTTATAATTATTACAAGGAAGTGTTCAAGTTTCAATCCTTGTTTTACTGGATTATGTACTTAAATCAAACATAATTTATTTAACCTCGTTTTTTTTATCAGGGTTTCAATCCTTGTTTTACTGGATTATGTACTTAAATACAAGTAAGAACAGGCTTCAGCCGATGATCAGGTATTGGTTTCAATCCTTGTTTTACTGGATTATGTACTTAAATAAGGAGCGGACAAAAACCTTTTCATCTTCAAAAAAAATGTTTCAATCCTTGTTTTACTGGATTATGTACTTAAATATGGAATGAGGCTTTATATTGTTGATACTGAAAAATAGTTTCAATCCTTGTTTTACTGGATTATGTACTTAAATTGATTATCAGGAACTACAAAATAAAGTCTAGGAAAAAGTTTCAATCCTTGTTTTACTGGATTATGTACTTAAATTTTTTCTTAATCAAAATATAGTAGCCCTAAATGTATGTTTCAATCCTTGTTTTACTGGATTATGTACTTAAATAATTAATTATCATAATCTTGCTTTGACAAATGAACAGTTTCAATCCTTGTTTTACTGGATTATGTACTTAAATCCACTTGTGGCCTTATAGCCATAGCTTTTTCAAAAACGTTTCAATCCTTGTTTTACTGGATTATGTACTTAAATTTGATTCTTTTTTAGTCATGCCTTTTTTAACTTCTTTGTTTCAATCCTTGTTTTACTGGATTATGTACTTAAATTTGTCAAGGCCCGATATATAACTGATTTACGGGCATCGTTTCAATCCTTGTTTTACTGGATTATGTACTTAAATTTGAATTACTTACCAAAAAAGCAATTCAAGAAAAAAAGTTTCAATCCTTGTTTTACTGGATTATGTACTTAAATAAGACAAAGTTTTAAAATGAGCTTATAACAGGTTTTTCATCAAATTTTTGATGCCTGTAAAAATTACAAAATATACAACATACACATGACTATTTTATGCAATTTTCAAGGTTCAGTCGTAAGAAAGTTAACCAGAATAATTACTATTTATAATAAATTTCAGTTTTGTGAAATTAATCACGATATAATTATCTACCAGGAAAATAAATGCTAACTTCTATACATTCTTATTTTATACAAATATTCTTATAACAGCAATCTATACATCTGCTGGCGTATTTTGTTTTTTTCGGGAAATAGCCTGTCTGGATGATTTTTAAAATTTCACAAATATTATTTTCCACTTCATTAAAACCTTTAGCAGTATATTCAATCTTTTTTATCAGGTAATTTGACCTTGCATAACAAATAAAACCTTTATTTACTTCTTTTCCATAGTTTTCCTTGATTAAAAGAGCATAAACGAAAGATTGATATTTGTAAGTCGTGAACAGCTTTTCTTTATATTCAGCAAACTTGTAGTCCAGCGGGGCCATTGTGTCGTCTGATAATGTTAGAACTTCATCAACAATGCCATGGATGTGGTGTTTTTCAGAATTCAAAGGCACTTCTATTTCTTTATCTACTACATCGAGCTTTTTTCTCAGGTAACTTTTGTTTGTCTCTCCCCTGATTTTGTGGATATTTCTGCCTTTTTGAACCTTATACCTTTTTTCTTCGTATTGAGGAATACACAGACAATAAATAAAATATATGAACCTGGGGCAATACAAGTATTCAATTAGATCTGAAGTAGTTATTGTAGAATTCATTAGAAAAAAAGTTCCTTTACCTGATCTGTAACAAGATCTTCATCAAAAGCCTGACCAAGCAGAACGGCTTTTTTAAAGTCTTTATCACACATAGGAAATAAATATACTGAATCTGTATCAGGATTAATAATATCTTCAGACTGTACTTTTAATTCATCAAGCTCGTTCATATTTATGTTGCCCAGAAAAACACTTTTTTGAACCCGATACAGGCCAATATTTTTGCAGAATTTTATAATTCTATTACGTATTTTATTACTTGTAATATCATATATTGCCCATACTAACATATTTAACCTTTCAATAATTCCTGTGCAATCCCATGGCAATCAAATTGAATTTTATCAAGATTTTTAATGTTTCTATTGTTATGTCTTGTTGTTGTATCAAAGGTTTCATTCAGGGCAGAAATTAATATAGCTTTACCCTCTTTGTTTAAAGTGTATCCAGAAGAGAGTTTATCAAAGTATGAATCTCGAATCTTTTTGCCGGTAAACAAATAAACGACGGTTTGATCTACCAGATCTCTATACATTTCGATTAAATCAAACACCAGAGATTTTTTGTTGTAATTATCTGTATGCAAAAAACCCAGATATGGGTCAAGGCCTGCAATTAAACAACCTTTCTCAACCTTAGAATAGAGAACTCCATATCCGTAATTGATCATTGCATTAAATTCATCGAGGGCAGGCATTCTGGAACGGCCACTAAATTGATATTTTTTGGGCAAGATTGAGCTTAAAGCTTCGAAATAGGTTTTTGAGGCATTGCCTTCAAGGCCCTGAATGGTGCCACGGTTTTCGTCAACTGTGCCGGTCAGCTCGTTTATTTTACACTGATATTGTTTAATTCTATCTATAGCTGGTAAAAGGGTTTCATTTTCTGGCCGTTTGTCTTTTAATTTTTTTAGAAAGCTGATCTGGTTACCTAACCTTATATTTACCCAGCCAATAAGCATTTTAAGGCCTGTTTCAGAACAGGAGGCTTCGAGCTGTTTACGTCTTATCAAAGTTGTACTACCGAGTTTTGAATGCCATAGCCGGCCAAAAGGGCTGCCGTATTTATCTAGGAAAACGACATCGATATTATTTTCAATGGCCATTTGCAGGGCATCAGTTGAAATCAAGGCCCCTGTTGTAATGAGGATACTTGAGACTTTTTTGACAGAAATTTCCTGTGAGTTATCTTCTACTTTTATAAGAAAGCAGTTGTCTTTTTTGCGTAAATACGCCCCGTATGTGTTGATAACTAGTTGCATTAGAAAATAAAATCCTCTGCTTTTAGTTTTCTAATAAATCCTGTTTCTATATCATAAAAGGAGTTTAGTTTTGCTATTGGCAAATGATATAAATTATTTCCAATTTTTAAATCTTCTAATTCGTATATTTTATCTTTAGGAACTGACAATATAAATTTATTAAAAGACTTCTTGATACTTAAATATAATTCTTTTTTCTTTTTATAATCTTTTTCATTAAGGTTTTCCTTATATAATTTAAGTAAAAAAGAAGCTTTACAATCAATTTCAATAAAAAGGTCTACATAGTTCTTTTTAGATTTTATTAATTCAAAGTCTTCAACAGATTTTTCATCATTACAAGAGGTAAAATTCAACTTTTTCATTGCTTCAAAGATCTCTATAGATTCAGCTAAAGATTTTTTAGCTGGTTCATTGTCTTTACCAATAAGTGTTGTAAAATAATCCCCTATTAAATCAAGGTATTGTGTTTCACGTATGTTATCCTTGTTAGTCAGTAAAGCTTTAGCACAATTATTTATGACAGCTCCATATATCAAACTACAGTCCTTGTCAAAATTAATGATATACAGTGGGCTATATTCTTTTTCAGGATGATTATTTCTATTTATTCTGCCTGCAACCTGTATAATAGAATCAATAGGGCCAATATCTCTGAATCCCATATCGAAGTCTAAATCGACCCCTGCTTCAACACATTGGGTTGAAACAAGTACAATTTTTTCTCCCTTATTTAATTTTCTTTTAATTTTATTAATAATAATAAGTCTTTTGGCAGGGATAATATTTGTTGATAAGTAGAATAAATCGTTTTCATTTATAATGTTACTTTCTTTAACTATTTTATAAACATCTAAAGAACGTTTTATTGTGTTAACTACTATTAACATAGATTTATCAGGTTGTCTTTTGTTAATAAATAAGTCTTCAAAGTCTTCAATAGAATAACTCTCATCTTTTATTAATGGAACGATTTGAGTTCTGGTGAAAAATTCAAAATATTCCTTATGGTTAGGCAATAATTCTTTTTCAAGAATAAAATCTTTTTCTAACAAAGCAGTTTTATATGCTGAGACAATTAATAATGGTTTTGTAGCAGTCATCAAAATGATTTTTGATCCTAAAAGCTTTGCAAGATAGGCTAAACTAGCACCTATTAAAGGCCAATATTTTATATCTATTGATTGAACTTCATCTAAAATAATGATTGAACCTGCTAAATGATTAAATTTTTTTAATAACCTGTTCTTATTACCTATGATTGTGTGTAATAACTGAACAAAAGTTGTTATTATAACATCAGCTTGCCAGCATTCTAATTCCATTAATGCATTATCAAGGCTATTTTTATATTCGGAATCCTCATTTTCTTTGATTTTTGAAAATATATCAGTAAATTGATGATGTTTAAGTATTTTAATTTCTTCATTTTCAAAGGCTTTAGCAAATTCATTTGCTGTTTGTTCAATAATATTAATAAAAGGCAAACAATAGATGATCTGAATATTTTTATTCTCAATTTTATCTTTAAGCTTTAATGCAAATTCTAAAGAGGCAAGCGTTTTACCAATGCCTGTTGGGGCTGTTATAGTATAAATTTCTGGTTGATTTAAGTCTATATGATCAAGTTGAGCACTAATAATTTCCCTTACTTCAGTTCTTTTAATATTGATTTCAGAGGTTTTTGATTGTTTAGATTTAAGGTGTTCTTTAACAAGATCAGAATCAACTCTTTTATAATCATAATAGTTAGTGTTGGAAGCATTCATTTTATCTGCTTCAATGAGTAGCGAAAAGCAATATAAAATTAAGAAGTAGTTTTCAATGTTTTTATCTCGTCCAGATAGCCAATTATTGATATTTTTTATTGTTGTTTCTGGAAGGTTAAAATATTCTTGTTTTAATGAACTAATTTTAAGCTCTTTTTCAATTAATAAAGCTTTTTGCAAAATATTTTCTGCCTGGATATTATGATAATGTTTAAATTGAGCCGAATCAAGCTTAAAAAACAAATCATCTTTAAGAGATGTTAATGATGAATGGTGGTTTTTTATTAAATAATATGTAAAAAAAGATTTATAATTTCTTATATCATTTTTCAATAGATTATTTTGACTGAGGAAATTAAATGCAAATATTGATGATATTTGAGAATGAAACCTTTTATTTCCAGTATCAATTTCTTTTAATAAGTAATCCTGAAAATAATCAGTATATTTGCCAAGGTCATGAAAATCACAAGCATATTCAAGTAGTTTAAGAATGTCTTCTTTACTATAGTTAGCAAAATAAGTTTCTGCTAGATTATATAATGCCGCTTGTTTAGCCTGATTTAAATGATCTATTAATTTTTTAGTACCTACCTTCTGGCCATTTTCTTTTTTGGCATGTGAATAATGAATCATTCCATAAATACCATATTTATTGTTTCATCACCTATCTTTAATGAGTAATGTGGGATTTTGAGCCTAACATTAATAGGTTGATTGTTTATAGAAAATATGATTTCTGCATGGTTAATTAACTCACGATCTTTATTAAAAGCTAAAGGTATTTTTTCAGTTATAAGAATATTTTTATGCCCATCAGAAAAATTAAAGTCACTAATTTTATCAAGATTTAATGCTGAGTTTACTTCTATGAAACTGTCTAAATTTTCCGTTTCAGTTAATTCATTTGAAGTAATTAATCGTTCGTTGTTAATAAAAGCCGTAAAATTAGCAGTACCTAAAGTTATAGGATAATGATATCTTTTGGTTTTTATGCGATTGTATAATTCTTGAAGGAGTTTAGCATCATTGTGCCAGAAAAATATTTTATAGCTCACATAACTTTTTTTAATATTTTCTGGCATTACGATTTCAAAAGGCACCTGAGTTCTACCTTTAGAACCATTTAGATCAGATTTATTCTCTATTTTCAGGTAGTTTAATCGTTGAGTTGCTTTTTTAATTTTATTATTAACCTTTACACCTATTTTGCATAGATCTGATGAAAACTCTTCATAATATTCATCTCTTTCCCTACCTAATATTGCTGCTATTATTCCAATTATGGTAGTTCTTGGAGGTATAAAATATGAAAGAGCTGAGGAATTAGTATAAAATTTCCGAAAATGGGCAAATTTTCCCTGTATATCAAAGGTTAGTATTTCCATGGTTATAAATCCCTTATATATGCTTCTATGAAGCTGGAGTTAAAACATAACTAGGTATTCTTTGTACTTTACTCTTGTTATTTTCATCTTTTATGTCAATATTTGAATTAAAATCATCTCTTTCCCATAAATGAACAGTCGAAATAATAGCATTTTTATCATTTAATAAAGTTTGTAGATCTGATAAATCAAGGTTTATATCTGAAAAATCTCTAATACAACTTTCATCCATTTCATTCTTTGTGGTTATTGACAATTTATTTCTTAAATCTTTTAAATATCCATCGTATTCAGATTTATATTGTAGTTCTAAATAAAGAACCGGATATTGTCCAAGTTTACTTCTAGTCGGCATTGCTGGTATAGAGTGTATTATTGCGTTTCTAAAA
>JBFMGH010000319.1:0-3453 GCA_040752795.1 Cyanobacteriota bacterium | reverse complement strand
TTATTCTCATTGTTGGATTTAATCTTTTGGTATAATTCATATTGGTGGCACTCCTTTTTAATTTTATTTTTATCAACTTAATTTTACTTAAGAAGTGTCACCCTTGTTTTAACTATTCACAAATTATTTATTCATCATTATATTAAGAATTTCAGAATAAGATTCTTGGTTAATGATCTTATTTTCAACGCTCATATTATCTCTTTTCATTATTTGCACTATTTTTTCAATTCTTGAAGCTGAAGGAGGATGATTATAATCTAATAAACTATTAAAATTATTCTGCATATATTGAGATTCAGCTATTTTTTCCTCTAAAAATTTTATTTTAGATAGAAAACTTTCCAACCCTCTAGGGTGATAATCTGCTTTATATGCATAAACAATAGCATTTGCATCTGCCTGATATTCTTTTTCAAATGAAAACCCTTTAAATAAAACTTCCTGAACCAGATAATTTCCCAGTGATTCTTCCAGTTTATTGTCTTCATTCTTTTTATCTACTTGAGTGTGATCATAGATTTTAATTAAGTCATCAAGAGTCTTATCATCTATATATATCTCTTCAGATAACTCATTATTAACAAGACTTACTTCTGATTCAACTATTGCATCGGTATAAATAACATTATCAACAGATAAATATTTAGTATTACTGTATTTAATAGGCTCTTGGACTTCAACTTGCGACTCATTTTCAAGAACTATTACATAAAAGTTATTTACAATAATTTTTTTAGCTTTAACGTGTGCGTCTTTTAATAAAACCAGAAATCCTTCCATATTAGACAGACCCTGCACTGTTAAAGTTTCACCTGTTATTATTTCAGAATTAGGCAGCATTAAAAAATTAAAACCCGTAATCAGATCAATATTGTTATCACTTATAAGGCTTGAATCAGGCATTAATAAAATCATTAATGCTGTACTAAATTTAATATCTTCTTTTCTCTTAAGTTTATCAGCCAGTATTATTACGTTTGTATTGTCATTAGAACTTTTATCATTACCAATAACTAACCTGCAATTTACTTTTTCGAATATATCCGGGTTAATTAAAGAGTCTTCAGGGTTTATATCATCAAAATTGTTTGATGATATAACTAAATTACCTCTAGTTTTTTTGCTAAATACAGCATCAACACCTGCATTAATGCCTGTATATTCAGAACTTAAGTCAATATCAATACTATCACTTACAAGTACAACATTTTCACTGGCTGTTAATCTGGAGCCTTTGTTTATTTCAATTTCAGAACTCTCCAGCTTTACATTTTTTGCTTTCGCCTGAGCATTCTTCATTATTAAAGATATATCAGAATCATTTAACAGGTTTCTATCTGCAAAATCCTTTAAATCAATTGAACTTAAAAATATATTATCTCTAATTAGGTCAATATCAGATTCTGATAATGATTTATAATCATTAATTGTTTGAAAAGTATCTTTATCAAGGCTAATATTCTTTAACCTGGTTGATAAAGCCAGAGTTCCCAGCATTCCAAATGACTTATATTTTTGATAATCTTCAACAGTAATGTTTGAGTTTTCAAGTATTTTTTTTATTCCATTGTATTTCATAAGCTCAATAGTTAGAATCTCATTAAGATCAAGCTTTTTAGAAGGTGAATAGTTTATTATTGTTTTAAGATTATTGCTCTTTGCCAGATTATATTCAAGCTTATTATTTGTATTAATTTCAAAGAGATTAATAAAATCTGTAACTGAAATTTTATCAGCTGAATTAATTTCAATATTATTATTAGAAAAAACAGGTCCCTGAAGTGTTATTTGTTTTGTATGTTGATTTGTATTAATATTATTTCCTATTATTAGATTTTCATAACTAAAATTATTCAACCAATCAGGGTCTAATAACATTGTATTAGAATCTAGATTCATTTTGCCGGTATCATTTATATCGCCAACAAAAATATTACCGTCTGTATTTCTGCCAATAATCAGTTTATTACCTGCAATAAGCCCTGGCTTAGAGCTTTTTAATGAATTATAATATTCAAAAAGTTCACTTAATGATGGTCTATCAAGTTGAATATACTTATCAAGCAAATTAATAATTTTGTCATCATTATAAACAGGCATATAAGAAACTTTATTCGCACTAATAATAATGTCTTTTGAAGAATATATATTTGATTCAGGGTTTAGTTTCAGAGAGTTTCCTGAAATATTAATTTCTTTTCCGGCAACCAAATTACCTGATTGAATAGCATCTTTATGTGCTTTAACAATAATTCTACCATTTTCTAATGTTAATTTCTCAGCATCCATCAATGACGGTTGCCCTGGAGAATTGGTATTAACAATATCACCAGTATTAATATTACCGATAAAAGTAGCATCAGTGAATACATTGCCATAATTAACAAAATTACCTGCATGAACCACAACACTATCAATTGCATTAATAGTTCCATAGTTAATAATAGAAGCATTTTCATTTATAGGGGCACTACCATTGATTATTGCATCTACTGAAGCATCATCAATAGAACCTGATAAACCAAATATATTGTTCATAAAATCTTTTGTTGGTGTAATCGTTGTAAAGCTACCAGCATTAATAACACCACCAGGGCCAATAGTTACACCATAAGGGTTAACAAATAATACATTACCTGAGATTTGATTATTCTTAACTGTGTTTAATATTCCATTTATAGTAGAATGATCTAAATGAATCAGGTTAATTAAATAATCAACAGAATCTGGAACGATTAAATTTACTGTTTTGCCATGAGAGACATTAAATTTATTAAATGAATTAAATGCACTTCTATTTTTAATAGTACTGGTTGTTATTACTGATAAGTTATTAGATTGATTTAAAAAGGTTTCGGTTTTATTATCTATAATAATATCCTGACCCCAAATAACATTCAGGCAGCAAAAAAAGTGAACTGCAAGTAACATAGAACAGGTTGCAATTTTATATTTGACCTTTAACTTCAAGTGGCTATATTTTATTCTTTTTGTTTTTTTCAACTGTTTATACTATTTTAAATTTACTTAGTTAACTTTATCTAAAAAATAGCCTGAATGAATCAAAACAAATATCAGATAATAGAAATCAGCTGAATATCATATAGATCATAAGAGATATTATCTGGTAATTTTCTAAAATCATCAATTACTTTCAATAACCAGTACAAAAGAGATGTTTAAACTTATATATAGCATACTGAATAATATTTTTCTAAGCCCCAATATTAAAATTAAAAAAATTTGTGTTAAAAAAGTTTCTACTTTCTATTACTGGTCTGAGGGTCTTTTTTAAAAGAAATTTATTGACTATAAGAAACAAATTTGTAGAACCAAAATGAAAATGTCCTATTAGAACAAAGTAAAAATGTCCGGTTTTCAATAAAAAAAATCGGAGGATAAAAAATGAAACAAGGAGTTCTAATAGTGACAATACAAGAAGTAAACAAG
>JBFMGH010000318.1:0-6448 GCA_040752795.1 Cyanobacteriota bacterium | reverse complement strand
TAGCTCAACAATAATTAAATTAGTTACACTATCAATTTTTTCACCAATTTCAATGAAACCCAATCTTTTGTAATAATTTAATGCTTGAGAATTCTCTTTATATACTTTAATGCTTATAGTTTGAATATTATTTTGTTGAGCTTTATCACATAAAAAATTATACAATTCTGTTCCAATACCTTGACCTCTTAAATTATTTTTTGTATACCATTTGTGTATATGAACATTAAATGTAACTTTTTCAGAGGCAAGTATAAAACCTAAAACTTGCAATTTGTCAGAAAATGCAATATTACTATAGATCCATTTACCAGAAATATCATACAAATACTGATCTTTAGACCAGATATTTTTACTTTCTATAGGATAAAATTCTACAATTTCTTTAATTTCTGTTATATATTGAGTCAATAATTCTTTGCTCAATACTTTAATCTTTATCATTAATAACCCACCTGATAACTTCAAAAGTTTCAGCAAAATCAACACCAATTTGAACGCCTCTAACCTTAGCTAAAGATCTTAAATAATCTTCATTTAAATAATCTCTGTGTTTTTGACTTTCATAACATTTAAGAGCTTTAATTTTCTTATTTAAATGACGTTCTTCAAGCTTAATGAATAAGTTTGTTTCAAACGATATATTATTCCAGGGTAATTCATAACCTAATAGTGTTACTTTTTTAAAAGCTCTCAAACCTTCTTGAGCTACTGTGGAATGATCTTGATGAAGATCATCAAGAGTTGGAATAAAAACAACATCTGGATTAATAGTATTTCGAACTCTTATTAAATCCTCAAGAATATCTTGACGATAATACGAAAGTTTTCTTACTTGATAATGGTAAATTAAAACATTTTCATCCTTTATACCAAGAATTTCAGTAGCTTTTTTAACCTCCTTTCTAAGTGTATCTTTGGGTAAACCTTGAGGTACAGATTCTTCAGCGGCTGAAAAAGCTAAATAATAAACATCAACATTGCTTTCAATCAATTTAGCAATAGTAGCTCCACATCCAAGCTCTCCATCATCAGTATGAGGTGCGATTATTAGTGCTTTTGAAAATAAAAACATACTAAACCTTTTATGATAGTGGTTTTTAAATATTATTAATAAAATCTAAGAATTTTCTTATCTTAATACAAAAAGTTTTTCATACAAGTTAAACAATTTTTCAGATTCAGTTTCCCAGTTGTATTTTTCTAAAAATTCATTTCGAGCTTTATCACCTAGAAACATTAATTTTTCCGGATTATTTAATAAATTAAATATTAATTCAGCAGTTTTCAACTCTTCACCATTTTTAACAAAATATATATAATCTGGAGTATTTAAAAATTCCATTGTGCATTTAAAGTCTGTAACAAATACTGGTACTTTTAAAGCCATATATTCAAATATTTTGGTTGCAAGTATAGGTTTACTATCATCATAGTTTTTGGATTTCTCCGCAAGATTTAACCCTAATCTACTTTTAGCAATTAAATTTATTGATTCATGATAAGGTTTAAATCCCCTGAAATAAATATTATCTTTAAGAGAGTATGTTTTTAAATATTGATTATATTCTTCTTCAAGTTCTTTACTTGCAAATTTACCAATCAAAACAAATTTTAAGTTAGTCATCTTGAATTGATGTTTCAGTATTTTAGCAATTTTTAGCATTTCAAACAACCCTCTATCTCTTGAAAGAGTTCCAGCATAAATCAAATCATATTTTTTTTCTTTAATATTGAGGTTTTCAAACATAGTTTTTTGCGGCAAATTATACAAAGCTACATATTCAACTTTAGGGAATAGATAAGCTTGCTCATTCAATACTCCTATAACAGCATCAAGTTTAGGATATATTGACTTTTCATAAAAAGTAAAAAACTTTGAATAAAAAATTCTATAAGGTTTTGGAATCCATTCCTTGTATAATATAAGCTCTCTATAAAATTCATGACTATCATAGATTACTTTTTTCTTGAATATAACTTTTAATAATAGCCCAACAAATAACAACTCTGGATCATGAAAATGGTAAATTGAAGCATTTTGTTTTAATGCAAGTAATAAAGATTTACAATTATTTAAAAACATTCTTTCAAAACGATTTTCAGGAGTAGAAAGAGGGATTAACTTGATTCCATCAATAGTTTCCTCTTTATTATGTGTTGCAATTAATGATACATCATACCCAAAACCTAAAAGGGTTTTAGCCTGTTTATGAAATATCCTAATATCAAATGGAGGATGAACCGTTGTAATTATGCATACTTTTTTTTTAACCTTTTGTTCTTTTTCCATCTTTTTATACCTAAATATGAAAGAACTTTCAAGTATTTAAAATACTATGAATTAAATACTAACAAAAAAAATTAAAAAAATTATAATAATAAAAACTAAAATTAATACTCATTTAATAATTCAACAATTCTGCTACATTCATTATCAGTTAAAACAGGGCTTATAGGTAAGCTCAATACTTCATTATGTATTTTCTCAGTAATATTCAATGATAAACAATTTAATTCTTGGTAGGCTTCCTGTTTATATGGTGGTATAGGATAGTGTATCATTGTTTGAACATTGTTATCAGTTAAATATTTAAGTAGTTTTTCTCTGTCAGAAGTTCTAATTACAAAAAGATGCCATACATGAGAATCATTATATTCCACTTTTGGAAGAATTATTTTTTTATTATCAATAGTGTTCAAATAATATTCAGCAATTTCTCTTCTTCTTGAATTCTCTTTATCTAGATATTTCAATTTTACAGATAATATTGCAGCCTGCATTTCATCAAGTCTTGAATTGAAACCTTTAAATAGATTATGATACTTAATTTCTGATCCATAATTTCTCAAGATTTTAATTTTTTCAGCTAATTTATCGTTATTAGTGGTAACAGCTCCACCATCTCCTAATGCACCAAGGTTTTTTCCCGGGTAAAAACTAAATCCTGCAGCATCTCCTAGGTTACCAGTTTTTTTGCCTTTATATATAGCCCCATGAGCCTGAGCAGCATCTTCTATAACCTTTAGGTTATATTTATTAGAAATTTCATTTATGACATTCATTTCAGCGACCTGACCATACAAATGAACAGTCATTATAGCTTTAGTTTTTTCAGTAATTTTTTCAGTAATTTTATCAGGATCAATGTTATATGAATCAATATCTGGTTCAACCAGAACAGGAGTTAGTCCATTATCAGAAATAGCCAGTATTGAAGCAATATAAGTGTTTGCAGGAACTATAATTTCATCTTCGGGTGAAAAATCATAAGCTTTAAGAATTAATTTCAAAGCATCCAAGCCATTTGCAACACCTATGCAATGTTTAACTCCACAATAATTAGCAAAACATTCTTCAAAGTGCTTAACTTCATTACCTAAAATATACCAGCCAGAGCTTATTACCTTATTTGCAGCATCTTCCAATTCTTTTTTGTACTGTAAATTTATAGCTTGTAAATCTAGAAATTTAATCATTTTTTTCAATAATTCCCTTATCTGTCAGGCAATAATTTAAACCACAAGATTTGCAGGTAAATGATTCATTAACTTTTTGCCCACATTTACATATATATGCTTTAAAAGTAGCAGGATTACCATACCACATTGTAAAATCAGGTATGTTTTTTGTAACAACAGAACCAGCTCCTACTAAAGCGTATCTGCCTATATTTACTCCACCTTTTATAGTTGAATTTGCTCCCAGAGAAGCACCTTCATGTATATATATTTTATCAAATTCTTCAGGATATACCTTGGATCTATGAATATTATGATTCACAAAAGTGACATTTGGACCGATATGAACATTATCTTCAACTGTAATACCATCCCAGATAAAAACACCACACTTTACAGTAACGTTGTTTCCAATTTTGACATCATTTTCAATAAAGCAATGACTACAAATATTACAATTTTCACCTATTATTGCATCTTTTAAAATAACAACATATTGCCATATTTTAGTATCTTTACCAATATTTGTAGATTGAACGTCAGATAAAGGGTGTTTAAATATTTGCATTATTGTTAACTTCCTTAATAAAATCCTTGTAATCTCTTATATAGTCTTCTTCATCATAATGTTGATCAGCAACAACCATAATTACACAGTCAGGTGAAAAATCAAACATTTCTCTCCATACCAGGTTATTTATAATCAGACCTTTATCTGGCGAATCAAGTTCTACAGTACATTTTTCTTTACCATTATCTAAAAGAATTTTGCACCTTCCACTGGTACAAATTAATACTTGTTGCAAGGTTTTATGCGCATGCTTTCCTCTAATTAGTTCTGAATTAAGTTTATATAAATAATATATTCGTTTTATGGTAAAAGGGATGTTTTTAGTTTCTTCAAGTGCTATTAAAGAACCTCTTCCATCGCTCATTACTTTAAATTTTAATAACTGGGGTTTCATCAAGGTTATCTCCTGTTTAAATACCATTGAACTGTTTTGCGTAAACCGCTTTCAAAATCTTCACATTCTTTCCAGCCAATTTCGGTTTTAATTTTTGTAGGATCAATAGCATATCTTTTATCATGACCAGGTCGATCTGTAACAAACCCTATTAGCTCTTCATAGCTTGATATTTTTGACTCTTTTTTGAATTCTGGAGCCAGCTCATCAAGAATTTTACAAACCATATAGGCTAGATTAATATTTTCATATTCATTATGACAGCCGATATTATATGTTTCTGATGGTTTACCTTTATGAAAAACAGCGTCAATACCTTTGCAATGATCTAAAACATACAACCAGTCACGTATATTTTTACCCTGACCATAAACAGGTATTTTTTCAATTGCTAAAGCTTTTCTTATTATTGTGGGAATAAACTTTTCATCGTGCTGTTTTGGTCCATAGTTATTTGAACAGTTTGTTGTAATAACGTTAAGCCCATAAGTATGATAGAAACTTCTAACAATAAAATCTGAAGCAGCCTTACTTGCACTATAAGGACTATTAGGAGCATATGGTGTTTCTTCAGTAAAAAAACCTTCCTTGCCTAAAGTTCCATAAACCTCATCAGTAGAAACATGTAAGAATCTGCAGTCCTTATATTCATCTTTATAATTACTAGGTGAGTCCATCCAATAATTTCTAGCATTGTCAAGCAGGTTAAAAGTTCCGTATACATTTGTCTTAATAAAAATATCTGGACCTGTTATAGAATTATCAACATGAGATTCTGCAGCAAAATTTAAGACACCTTTAATATCAAAATGTTCAAAAATATAAGCAACTAAGTCTTTATTACATATATCACCTCTGACAAACTCGTATCTCGAACTATTTTCAACCTCTTTTAAGTTCTCTAGATTGCCGGCATAAGTTAATTTATCAAGATTAATAACTTTATACTTTTCGTGTTCTTCTAAGAAATAGGGAATAAAATTTGAGCCTATAAAACCTGCTCCACCTGTTACTAATATTGAAATTAAGTCTTTATTATTCATACTACTACCTGATAATATGTTGTAATACTAATTTTCCCAATAATTGGGTTCTATTTCTTTTAGAGCAATTTTTTTCAGGTAATTACTATAATCATTTTTACCTAATTTTTCTGTAAGCGTTAATAATTTATTTTTTCCAATGTAACCCATATTATAAGCTATTTCTTCTAAACAGGCTATTTTAAATCCCTGTCTTTTTTCAATAGTTTCAATAAATTGTGAGGCTTCAAGCAATGAACTATGAGTACCTGTATCTAGCCAGGCATAACCTCTGCCTAGAACTTGTCCGTGTAATTCTCCTTTTTCAAGATAAACCTTATTAACATCAGTTATCTCGTATTCGCCTCTTGCAGAAGGTTTAATGTTTTTTGCTATTTCTACAACTTTGTTATCATAAAAATAAAGCCCAGTCACAGCATAATCGGATTTTGGATATGCAGGTTTTTCTTCAATAGATATAACTTTTTTGTCTTTATTTAATTCAGCAACACCAAAGGCTGTTGGGTTATTGACCTGATAGCAAAATATTGTAGCACCCTTTTCTCTTTTTGTAGCTTTTCTTAATATTGGTGTAAATCCCTGTCCGTAAAATATGTTATCTCCTAGAATCAGTGAAACACTATCATTTTGAATAAAGTCTTCTCCAATAACAAAAGCCTGTGCCAGCCCATCCGGTTTTTCCTGTATTTTGTAACTTAGAGATATACCAAAATCCTCTCCATTATGTAAAAGTTGTTCATACTTTGGAGTATCTTCAGGTGTTGATATAATTAAGACTTCTTTAATACCTGCAAGCATTAAAACTGATAGTGGATAATAAATCATTGGTTTATCATAAACAGGTAAAAGCTGTTTAGAAATACATCTTGTTATCGGATAAAGTCTTGTACCTTTGCCTCCTGCTAGAATTATGCCTTTCATTTTAATTATTCACTCATTAAATAAATTTTAACAAATACTAATTAAAATTTATGAAAA
>JBFMGH010000317.1:0-8731 GCA_040752795.1 Cyanobacteriota bacterium | reverse complement strand
GTAAGGATTTGCTTGATAAAAAGGTGTGTTGCTTGTAACATAATATATACCTCTATTTTGGAGTTTGGACACTTCTAAAATAGAGGTTTCATATATTTTTTGCAACCTTATTTAAAATTCAGTATAAAATAAAATCATATATCGGTTACTTCCGTTGATTGATATATTAATACTCAAAACAAATCAGAAACACAAAAAAGTATATAGTAGTTTTTAAGAAGCTTCATTGTTGAGTTGTTAATTACTGGTAAGTGTATTTAAGAAGGTTTGAGCAGAGCTATTATAATGAATGAAAAGAAACAAACTATTTTAGAAATTTAAAAGAATTTGCAATTTTATTTATAATTGGTTCAATTAGATTTCGTTTGTCATAAGGGCATCCTGATTGAATGACATAAACAATATCTTCTCTTGGCCATATATAGTGTTTAATAAACCATCTTTGTTTTTTGCCATTGGTGAAATCCATACTTGAAACAGATTTTAGTTGTTGTCCTGGTTTATTAAAATTTTTACTTAATACATTTATATTGCCTGCATGGTATGTTGTCATCTCTTTAATATAATTATTGGTATACCAGTCGACGAATTTCTTGAATTCAAGCTTATTATTCTTATATACTCTAATTTGCAGGCCAGTATTAGTATCTTTTTCGATAGTAGCTTTAATAAGATCTTTAGCATTAGGGGTTTTAGAAAGTTTCCAGTTAGAAGGAAATTCTAAGGAGTATTTATTAACTGAATCTTCTAAAGTAGCAATTTGTGAAGCATAGAGGTTATTTGAAAAAAACAATAAACAAAAAGATGAAACTATCAAAAGATTTAAGAAAAAAGGTTTGTTGAACATTTTAACTTTCCTGTTAGTGTATTAACACCGTCAGAATATTTTAACATTTATACGTGCTTGACTAAAATAAATATTATATTGATAAAATATCAGGGATTAGTGGTTAATACCCCCTGTGTTTTTCTCTGTTTACCGTGTTATTTTGAAAATTTATATAGTTATGCAGAAGTCTTATATATGAAAATCTATTATTCAGGAAATTCAAGTTTAAGGATATCTGAGACTTTGTGGAAATAAATCTTATGTGGAAATTCTTTAATATCTTTAAGATTTAAATGTTCAAGAATATCATCAGCGTTTTCGTACTTAGACAAGTCAATTTCAAGTTTATAAACTTTGGGTTCAGTATTATCTGCGTAAACAATAAACTCAAAATAGGGTTTTTTCCTGCCTACAGACCTTATGCCAAATAAATCATTTTTTGAAAAGTCAATTGAAATAGGAAAGTTCTTAGGGAAAGTGCTTATTTCCAGACCGGGAAATATTGGATGATCAAATATTTTCATTCTTTCAAAAAATTTTCTTGTTTCTTTAGTATTTAATAACTCATTAAAATAATATATGTTTGATGAATTACTGAACAATTTTGGTATTCTTATAGCAAAGCCAACATTATTAGCAATTACAGTGCCTATATTTTTCAAATTAGGAAAATGGATGATTAAAGAACTTTCGCAGTTTTTATACAAAACATAGTGAATACCATCGTGTTGATTAAAGGTCAGGATAATATTAGGATGTATTAACTTGCTATTGACCAATCTTACCTGCCAATTAAGCATTGGTTTATTTTCTGTAACCTGTCTTTGGAAATATCTAAATGAATGATCTCCCTCTGTTTGTACCATAACAGCACCATTAGAAGTTTCAGGAACGATGGCCACAACAATATATTCATTATTTCTCTGGGGATGATCGAAGCATTTTACATCCAGGCCTCTTATTGTGGGAACAATAGCAGAATTTGCGATTTGTATTAATTGATCTCTATTAAAGTCAAATTTTGAAATACCTCTGCCAAAAGATTTAATAGATCTTTGACCGGTAATTTCATCATAGGTTTCTTCAATACCAAAAATAATTACACCACCGGTAGCATTAGCAAAAGCAGATATATCTTTAGCAAATTCACATTTTTTGTCTTTTCTTTCTCTTGGCGGATAATTTTTCAACAGAAAATTTAAGCTATCAATTCTTTTAAAATCCAGCTCTTGATTTTCATTTTCCTGGTTTTCTACCATGTCAATAACTCTTTGAATTAATTCCTGATCAATTAAACCTTTAAATTCGTGAACTAATGACATATATCCTCCAGTTATCAGACAAATTTTTAGCCTGACATATTTGAGAATAACCTATTTTTTAAATTAATTAAATCGGTTTTCTGCCTGAAATTTCTAATTTTTAAAATAATTTATTTTCCTGGATTTAAAAAATCTTTAACAATAGTAGAAATTGATATATCAGTTTTTGAGGGTTTAGTGCCGTTTTTGCCTTCTATCGGGTTGTAATAAGCCCTTTGAGTAGGGTAAGCAAAATCAATATTATCATGTTTGGCGAATTCTTTAAGAATATCTTTCCATATCTCTTCAGCAGAGCCACGTCTTCGTTTAATTTCGCATAAATATCTTATTGTAAGCAAGACTCCACTATCTACAACACTTAAATATACTTTGGGTGTTAGGTATGAATAAAATATCATAAAATTTTCTGCGGCTTTTTTAATATTTTGCTCAGCTTGTTTTGTTAAATGTACTGTATGTTTATTAGCTATTTCATCAAGAATTTCTAATGCTTTTTCCCAATCACTTTCAAAAGTAACTAATACAGGAATCTCGTTCCATAAAAAGTTAAACCCTTTATTATAGTTTGCTAATACCTGTGTAAAAATAAGTCCATTAGGTATATTTATAATTCTGCCTGTGCTTTGTTCTTCCTGTACCCAGTTACCTACCTCCATTAAGGTAAACATAAATAGTCTTTGATCGATTACATCACCTTTATAATCACCTAATTGAATTCTATCTCCAACTTCAAAAGGCTTTCTCCATAAAATAAAACCCCAACCCGCTAGATTTTCCAATGGTTCTTTCATCGCTACTGCCATGCCAGCTGATACCAGGCCGACGAAAGTGGCTAAATCTTTTATACCATCAAACCAGATTCCTATTATAATAAAAATACCAAGGGCATATATTGTATAGCTACCAGTTTTTTTCCATCTATAACGTATTTTAGGATCTTCAAGTTTGTTAGCAAGAAATACTGAAACTAAATATTGTAATAACCAGGAAAATACAAAGATTCCAACAGAAATTATAATTTTCCATTGAAGTTCATGGCTTAAACCTGTTGTTTCATTGATGTTGTTTGTTAACTCAACAAGCATAAATTTATTCTGGTCTTTCTAATCTAAACCAATAAAATCCATATGGCCCGAGTGTAACTAAATATGGTAACTCTCCGATTTTTGGAAATCGTATTTCTCCGAATAGATCAACAGGAGTCCAGCCATTGAATTTTCGCATATCTATTTCTACATACTGACTGTATCTTGAAAGGTTATTAACTATAAATAAAACCTTGTCTTCATAGAATCTTAAATAAGAAATTACAGCAGTATTACTGGGATGCAGAAATTCAATAGTGCCTCTACCAAAAGCCAGATTTCTTTTTCTGATTTTTAAAACCAGTTTTAACCAGTTAAGGAAAGATGATCTAGATTTATCTTCCACTTCCACATTGGTTCCCTGATAGTTATAAACAGGATCTCTAATTAGAGGATAATATAGTTGATCAGGGTTAGCATCAGAAAAACCTGCATTTCTATCGCCATTCCATTGCATAGGTGTTCTTACACCTGAACGATCTCCCAGGTAAACATTATCTCCCATCCCTATTTCGTCACCATAATACATAACAGGGCTACCAGGTAGGGTCAATAAAAGGCTATGAGCTAATTCTATGGCTCTTCTATTTCTATTTAATAATGGAAAAAGCCTTCTTCTGATTCCAACATTAATTCTCATTCTGGGGTCTTTAGCATAATGAGTATACATATATTTACGTTCTTTATCAGTAACCATTTCAAGCGTTAGCTCATCATGGTTTCTAAGAAATATGCACCATTGACAGTTATCAGGGATAGAAGGAAGCGAATTGATAGTTTCTTCAATGGGTCTTCTGTCACCTTTATGAATAGACATAAAAATTCTTGGCATTATGGGAAAATTAAAGCACATATGAAACTCATCACCATCACCAAAATATTGAACTACATCATTTGGTAACTGATTAGCTTCGGCCAATAAAACAGCATTGGGATATTTTTCTTCAACAAATTTCCTTAATTTTTTACAAAATTCATGAGTTTCAGGTAAGTTTTCACAGTTAGTACCTTCTCTCTCAAATAAATATGGCACGGCATCAACCCTGAAACCATCAAGCCCTTTACCTAACCAGAAATCAACCACATTTAACATTTCCTGTTGAACCTCAGGGTTATCATAATTTAAATCAGGTTGATGACTGAAAAATCTGTGCCAATAATATCTTTTTGCCACTGGGTGATAGCTCCAGTTTGATGTCTCTGTATCACAAAATATTATTCTTACATCATTAAACTTATCTGGAGTATCAGACCATACATAATAATCATGATACTTAGAGTTAGTGTCTTCAAAAGATGTTTTGAACCATGGATGTTCGTTGCTTGTATGGTTAACAACCAGATCGGCCAAAACATGAAGCCCTCTTTTGTGCGCTGAATCTATAAAGTCTTCAAAGTCTTTCATTCTACCGTAGTCAGGGTGTATGTTATAAAAATCGGCAATATCATAACCATCATCCCTTAAAGGGGAT
This sequence comes from Cyanobacteriota bacterium, assembly GCA_040752795.1. Classification (GTDB taxonomy): domain Bacteria; phylum Cyanobacteriota; class Vampirovibrionia; order JBFMGH01; family JBFMGH01; genus JBFMGH01. Next base: position 4,023 of record JBFMGH010000317.1, on the reverse strand, counting down.
GGATACATTGGCAATAACCATATGCAAGTGACGCCTAAACTTTTAATATAATCCAGCTTCTTTCTCAGGCCTATAAAATCTCCAATGCCATCTGAGTTTCCATCTTTAAATGACCTGATAAAAACTTCATAAAATATTGCATCTTTAAACCAGTCTTGCATTGAGATTTTACTCCTGAGATAGAAATTAATAGCTATAAGTATATCAAGAAAGATACTAGGTTTTTAATAATGTATCAATACCCTAAATTGACTAAAATATTATTAAATATTCAAAATTAACTGTATATTTACTTGTTTAAGCGCTTGAAGATCTTTGAATAGTAGATAAATATTATTAACCCGGCACTTTTCTTTGTAATTTGAGTTGTTTTGGCTATTAATATTGTTAATATATAATTAAAAAAATAAACCCCTGCTGACAGGGGTTTATTTCGCATGAATATATATTATTCTTGAATTTCAGGTTCTTTACCTGCTTTAAAATCTTCAATCATCTGTTTTAGAAGATTTTTATTTTGACTAACTTCTTCAAGAGCCTGATTAAGTTCTTTCTCTTTTTCAATTAATTTAAATGCCCCACCAAATAATTCATAAGCTTTTTCTTCTTTCTCGCTTCCAACTCTGATTACCTGTGGTGGCATGCCGGGTTTTTCAAGACTTATAAAAGATGTTCTTGTTATAGTAAAAATTTCATTTTTAACTTTCTCCAAAACATGAACTTTAGTGCCATCAGGCAATTTGCCTTCTACGGCACCACTAGCCTCAATGCTTAAACCATTTCCAAAACCTATTGTGGCATCTACCTGCACCCAATTAACCTCTTTGTTAAATGTTTTATCTGCCAGATCAAGAAGAACATTCGTTAAGTCCAGGCCCTCTCCAAGGCCATATTGTTTTTCTATAATAGGAAATACAACTTTTTCTACTTTCTCAGAAGCTTTAGAATATTCATCACCTGTTAAAGGAAAAGAAGTCATATTGCCATCAGATGCTTTTACATTAAGGTTAAATAACATTTTATAATATTTGGCACCATCTTTTTCGTAAGTTTCATCAGTTCGAACACTTTCAAGGTTATACTGTTTTTCGTTTAATTTACAACATAAAATAGACCCACCTTCTGGTTTAGCTATAAAAGACCATTCTTTGGCCTGGCCGGAAAGTGCTCCATCAACCATTTTAGCCAGGGCGGCTTGAGGTGTTTCTGCGAACGCCTGAGCTTTCAATGCATTGACCATTGACATTGATGATACTTGCTGTGGAGAAACTGTTTGAATTATTGGAGATTGGTTAGGGTTTGTAAAAACCCTGTTCTTAGGTAACATAACATTGGAAAAGTTTTTAGAACCAAAGTTAACACTTGATTGTGTAAGTTGCATATTTAATTTCCCCCTGAATAAGTTTTAGTAGATTATATTATCTCTATAATCCTTAAAACATAGTGTAATTTTTACCCCTTTAACCAGAATGTAAATTTAATGTTACATATAAATTGCCTGTTAAATTTATACTTATCATATCAATTGCAAAATTTATAAGTAATAATTCAATATTAGCTTATCTGGTTTATATAACAACTTTTAAACAAAGAAAATATAACTAATAGCCTATTGAGAAAACTTATGCAGTTTATATTGAACCCTTTTTAAACCATTTCTAACACATCTATTATTAGAATCAGATGTTAATGATTGCTGATAAATATTTACAGCTTTCTCATAAGCATTTTTAGCTGATGCGTAATCACCGTTTTTATAATGATAATCTCCTAGTTTTTCAACATCTTTTCCGCAATTTATACAGTCATTACACTCAGCAATAAGTTCTGTAGATAAATTTCTACTACTATCATATATAGTAACATTATTCTGGTAATAATCTTGTGAAGCTACTGTTGTAAGAGTTAATGCAAGAAAATTTATTGTTAAAAATACTATTGAAACGACATGTGCGTTTAATTTTTTCATTTATCACCATTTTTATATAATTGTTTCAAGTTTAATAGACTTTAATAAATTTAAAATGTTCAAATACTTACGTAATAAGGTTAAGATGTATGAATTTTAAGGGTTTATTTATAGCTTTTTTATCAATAATTATTACTATTAATATTGCTGGATCGTATAATATTGCAACCTGTCAAAGCATAAATAAAGGTAATTCAAAAGAAGTAGAATATAAAAATAACCTGATGACAAAGCTTAAAGAAAATAAGGCTATAATATATGCTTTGATTATAAGAACTTTTAACGCTAATGATCAAAATAACAATGATTTAATTGATATCAATGAGAAAGAAAATCTCGGCAGTTTTGTAAATGCGACAGAACGTCTTGGTAAATTAAAAGCACTGGGGGTAAATACAATTCATTTATTGCCAGTTTTTCCTGTTGGAAAACATGATGCACTAGGAAATGCAGGATCGTTATATTCTCCTGCCTCTTTTCTGGAAATAGATTCAAAGTTAGATGATTCAAATAACCCTGATAATGTTAAAGAAGAGATGAAAAGCTTTATAGATAAATGCCATCAGAAAGATATTAGTGTAATGCTTGATGTGCCATGTTGTGCTTCTACAGACTTATTTAAAAAACAACCGGAATTATTTCTAACAGATTCTAATAATAATGCAGTTATTCCTCATAATTGGACTGACATCAGGCTTTTTAAAGTATATGAGGATAATAAAAATAAAACACTAAATAGTTCTTTATTGAAAATGCATAAAGATCTGGTAGATATGTGTATTGAACTGGGTATTGACGGAATCAGAGCTGACGTAGCCAGAACAAAACCTCCTGAATTCTGGGTAGAATTAATTACCTATGCCAGAACAAAAGACCCTGAATTTGGTTTTTTAGCAGAGAGTTTTTGCAATGAGAAAAATTCTACTATTGCTAATATTCCACCTGACAATGCTGGAGAACTTCTTGAATCTGGTTTTGATAGTTATTATGGTGTTTATAATCAATTTAATAAATGGTCAGGAGCTTCAGAATTTCATAACCAAATTATAAATAATCTAAAGCAATTAAATAGCAACACAAGCCCCAAATCATTAATTGGTTCATTCACAACGCATGATGAAATAAGCCCAATGTTAATTGGTGGTATCAGTTATTATAGATTATTAACTATTCTAATGTCAACATTACCCAGTACTAACCCATATTTAGTATCAGGTTTTGAGTCAGGAGATAGTTATTTATATAAATATGAAGGAGATAATGCTAACTATACAGATACAGACTCAAATAAATATTTCTTGCATCATGGCAGAATTGATATTTTTAACTATTCAAGAAAGCCCGGTGGAAATAACCCGGAAATAGGGGTTTTTATTAAGAAAGTATTTAAAATCCGTAAGAAATACCAGGATATTATTATCATGGGTTCCTACATACCTCTGCCAGTTAAAAATAACCCCGATGACCAAATTATTTCTTATGCCAGGAAATTTAAAGATAAGTATTTGATTATAATAGCTAACAAGGATTTAAATGCTGATCAAACAGGTAATGTTCTGTATCCAAATGGATTAACAAAAAATAACACTAAATTAATACTGTTATTAAAACGAAAACAATCACTGTGCAAACTTTCTGAAGATTATATTGAGGTTTCGCTACCACCTGCATATTTTTGTTTGTTTTATGGCAGAATTTAAGAGAATCTGATTTGCTTTAACGTAGAAAACTAGCAATATTTAATATTTATGCCTTAAATGAACTAAGGTTGAAGAGAAATAGCTGCTAGCCTTTCAAACCGTCAGTGTTCTCGTTGAAAGTTGACCTGTAATAATCTGGAATCTAAAAAATACTTTTATATCAATCCACGAAAGAAAACTATATATGGACCAAATTTACTACAGGGTGTTTTTCGTTGCTGCGCAACGAACCCCCCCCCTCTCTTCTTTTGAGAGCTATCATCTGAATTTACAGTGTGTAAATCCAGTATTTTTAAAATATGTCATTAGAAGAAGGTTTTACCTAAATGAAACAAATTCATGAATTAATCAGGA
>JBFMGH010000316.1:0-2039 GCA_040752795.1 Cyanobacteriota bacterium | reverse complement strand
CAGCTTCCTTTCCCGTATTCGCTATTTACAGAAATACAACCCTTGTGAAATTGTATTATCTTTTCTACTATTGATAATCCTAAACCACTACCTTTAATATTATCTTTTTTATTATTTATAGATCTATAAAACTTATGAAATATTTTATCAATATCATTTTCAGGTATCCCAAGACCATTATCAATAACCGATACAGTAATATAGCCAGCACCTTTTTCTGCTTTTATTTGTATTTCACTATTATCAAAAGAATATTTTATCGCATTAGAAACCAGATTGTTTAAAACAACAAGAATCTGGTTTTTGTCACATGAAATCTCAAGTGGATCTTGTTTTTCATAAACTATATTAATATTTTTTTCTTCTGCAACAGTTTGTTGAATATACAAACATTCTTTAATAACATTATCTAGATCTATTTTTTCCAGGTTTATTTCAATCATATTATTTTCTAATCTACTTAAATTGAGAAATTTATCAATAATTTCTTTTAAAAACTGGGCATTTTTCATAATGTTTCGAGAGTTCTTTATTGCTAGATTTCTGTCATCGATATCATAAATATTCTCAGCACAAAGATTTATTGAAGTTATCGGGTTTTTAAGTTCATGACTAACCATTCTAACCATATCAGACTTTAGCCTGTTAATTTGATTAAGTTCCGTTATATTATTAAATACGGCAACATACTGTTTAGTATCTGTTTTAATTTCATTAAAAATAACAAAAAATTCTAAATCACCAACACCAAATTCTTTACTATAAATTTTTTTAAGATCAATTTCTTTTTTAATTTCTTCAAAATTAATATCTTCAATAAGTTCATTAATATTCTGACCTAAGCTACAGTTGTTTTTGAAGATTAAAATAGTCTTTTCATTGAACCAGAGAATATTACCGGATATATCAAGAACCATTATGCCACTGTTAACACTATTTATTATAGTATTAATAGTCTCTCTATCATTATTAATTACATCAATTAGATTTGTTAAAGTACTTACTTTACTATCTAAATCAGATGAAATCCTTTTGAGTTTTAAACCTTGAGATTCATTTATTCTATTAATTGATTCTATCAAATGTTTGTCAAGCTTAGTGGAAGCAAAATACACTGACAATGCGAAAGAAAACAATATCAATAAAAACAAAAAGGCCGGTGGTGCCCAGATAGCAAAATTATTATATAAAATTATATCTAATAATGCAACTAAACTTATTATTATTATAAATAAAACGCCCTGAATCAGGATATTTTTAGATCTAATTAAACATAAAAATAAACATGTAACTATAATCGAGACTAAATAAAGAATCCAGTTTGGTAAATGGCTTAACCCCCTATATTGCAAAAAAGAATCTATTATTTGTGCCTGTATTTCAACTGAAGCAGAAGTTTTACCAGTTAAAGAAGTAAATGGTGTTGAATAAAGAGTAGTGTTATATTTGTCTGTAATGCCAATTAATACTATTTTATTATTAAAAACCTTTTTATTTACTTTCTTTTGAACAATATCAGAAAATGAAACGTGTTTAAACTTATCTTTTAATCTTTTATAATCTATTAATATAAATTTATTAGTTGAATAAGCCTTTTTATTAGAAGCTCCTATCAGGGTTGTCAAATTATTATTTAATTTTCGTTGTTTATTAAGCTTACTTTGACTGTACAAATCTATTACCTGAAGTGCAAAGGCAGAATAATATTTAAAAGGTTGAATACTAACAACTACATTTCCTTTAGAAAAATCAAACAAGCTATGACCGGTTTTAATATCTGGAAATATACTTTTTTCAGGCATTTCTAATGTTATTTTACCGGTTTTTAGAGATTTGTATTTTGGTATTATTACTAAATTGTCAAAAGATTTCAAAACCTCATATAGTTCCTTATCTTCAGCGTCATTCTTATTTTCTGTAAATGATATCACTATGCCAATAACTACCGGTGATGATTTTACAATATAATTTATTGCTTCTGTAAAGTATTTTCTGCTAAAAGGCCAATTTCCAAGTTCTTTTATTGTTTTGTTATCAAT
>JBFMGH010000315.1:0-4613 GCA_040752795.1 Cyanobacteriota bacterium | reverse complement strand
CAGCTTCAATGCCTACAGCAATTGCAGCAAGAGCGTTAGAAACATTATGCATTCCTGGAATAATTATTGATACATCTCCAAATGGCTCATTGTCATAAAGAACTTTGAAGCTACTTGAAAAACCTTCTGTTTTTATTTCTGTTGCTTTAAATTTTGCCAGTTTATATTGTGGTGAATCTTCCTCAATACTGTAAGTAAGGATTTTAGAGTTTTTGTTTGGTAACCGTTCTAATAGTTGCCTGTTACCTTCAGAATCAAGATTTAATATTACAGTTGAATCTTCTGGTAAATTGTTAATATATGTAGTGAATGTTTCCAGTAATTGCTCCATACCCCCCTGATAATGATCTGAATGGTCTAGCTCAAGGTTGGTTATTACAGTTATATCAGGAGAATAAAGAACTATCGTGCCGTCACTTTCATCAAGTTCTGCAATAAAATATTGTCCGGAGCCCAGTTTGGAATTTGTATTTAATGTTGGCATCTGCCCACCTACAACAATAGTAGGGTTCAGACGTGAATGCTCAAATAACCATCCAATTACGCCTGATGTCGTAGTTTTGCCATGTGTTCCTGTAACTCCTATGCTTACTTGTGATTTGTTTTGATTAGGAATTTTGCCAGAGGTTAACAATGATAGCATTTGAGCCCGATGTACTATAGGAATATTCTTATCTTTGGCAGCAATAATTTCAGGGTTATCTTGTTTAATTGCAGAACTAACTACTAATAAACCTGCCTCGTCAACATTGTTATAATGATGCCCAACAAAAACAGTTGCACCTCTTTCGGACATAGAAAATAATGTTGGACTATCTTTTATATCGGAACCCGATATCTTATAATTTAGCTCAGAAAATATCCTGGCTATACCACTCATCCCTATGCCGCCCAGACCTACAAAATGTATTGATTTTTCTTTGCTATTCGGCAGGACAGTTTCTGGTATCTTTAGCGACACATTTGGTTTAAGATCATAAGTTAAGAAATCTGTTTTTTTATCAGTGCTTCTCAAGTTCGTTAACCTCTTCTAAATACCCCGTAGCATACACAATTACAATAATATCTTATTGTTTATAAAATGAACATGGCTTGCCATCATAAAATAAATTATTTAAATTTGAATAAAAATTCTAACCTGCCCTTTAGTATGTCATTTGTTGACTATTTAAAATTTTTCAAATTTTTTTTAATTTAAAATTTCATAAAATTCTGTTAAGTTTTTTGTAGATATTGTGAATAAATCTTCAAAATTAGTTACAAAAAACTATTTTTCTATACATAATTACGCACTGAAGAATAAATTAAATTATGGTTAATATAAACATATATAACGCTAAGTTTCATATAAACTCCCATGATTCAAGAAATAATTGCAGACTGTGCACAGGGCTTTTCATCTTCAATGCTGAATTAATTAGTTCTCATATTTCATTAAAACTGAGTTGGGGTCAGGCAAGCTTTAAGGAATAATTTAAAGCCATATATCCTTTACTTCCGAAGATTGGTATAATTGGTTATTTATTAGTTAATATGCAAGCTATTGTATCTGATATTTCATTATATCTGAATTGATCACCTGTAGAAAGGTTTTTAATAGTGTAAAAACCTTGTTCTATCTCATCATCACCCAGTATTATTGCAAATTTAGCATTTAGTTTATTAGCTTTATCAAGTTGCTTTCCAAATTTAGCTTTGCTGAATGCCATATCTACTTTAACCTTATTTCCTCTCAGTAAGTCAGCAAGTAATAAAGACTCTTTAAGATGATCAGAAACGATAAATACATCAAGGTAATTCTGTTCTTCAAAATTAATTAAAGAAATAAGTCTTTCCATGCCAAGTGCCCAACCTACGCCAGGGGTTGATGGCCCACCAAGTAGCTCAACTAAACCGTCATAACGACCACCACCGCATACGGCATTTTGTGCACCAAGGTTTTCTGAGGTTATTTCAAACACCGGACCGTTGTAGTAATCCAGGCCTCTTACAAGTTTATTATTAAATTTAGTTTCTACTCCAGCGTCTTTTAGAATCTCCAGAAGGTCATTGTAATTGTTTTTACATATATCACAGATAAAATCTTTGTTGATTACAGAAAAGGTAGGTTCTTTAGAAAATATTTCCTGACATTTTTCACTTTTACAATCTAATAATCTTAGCGGATTTACCTGATATCTTCTATGACAGTCTTCGCATAAATTATTATATTCATCTTTAAGAGATGTTTTAATTGTTTCCTTATAATCATTACGACATTGGGGGCAGCCGATATTATTTAAATGCAAAGTCAGATTTGTCAGTTTAAGTTTTTTAAATAGCCTCATTGCAACCAGAATAACCTCAGCGTCAGCAGAACCACCGTCTATGCCAAACATTTCTATGCCTATTTGATGAAATTGCCTTTGCCTGCCAGCTTGTGGCCTTTCGTATCTGAACATAGGGCCTTTGTACCAAAGCTTCTGAGGTGATGATGTTTTAAATAAGCCGTTTTGAATATATGATCTGACAACACCTGCTGTGTTTTCAGGTCTTAATGTATAGCTGCGTTTTTCTTTGTCGAAAGAATACATTTCTTTATTAACTATGTCTGTTGATTCTCCGACGCCTCTGGCGAATAGTTCAGTGTATTCGAAAACAGGAGTTCTTATTTCGTGAAAATTGGCCATTTCAAAAAGTTCTCTGGCAATATTCTCTATGTATTGCCATGCTTTGGTCTCTTCAAAAAAAATATCTTTAGTACCTTTAGGGGCTTGAATCTTCATGTTGTCTCTCCGTTATAAGTCCAATTTGTTTTGTTCCATTTCTATTATGTTCTTGATACCCTGATTTGCCAGTTGCAAAAGGCTCATAAGTGTTATCTGGCTTATTGGTTTTCCTTCAGAAGTTAGTTGAAATTCTATTACATCTCCTGAGGCAGTTAAAACAGCATTAGCATCTACGTCAGCTCTTGAATCTTCTTTATAATCAAGATCAAGTAATTCATAGCCATCAACAATGCCAACGCTTATAGCAGCTATTGGTTCTTTGATAGGTATTTCTTGTATAACTTTATTGTCTTTTAATGATTTTAGGGCGTCATAAACAGCAATAAAAGCACCATTTATACTGGCTGTTCTGGTTCCACCATCAGCCTGAATTACATCACAATCAATAGTTATAGTTCTTTCGCCCAGTTTTTCAAGATCAACAGCAGCCCTTATAGCCCTGCCTATGAGTCTTTGTATTTCCTGCGTTCTTCCAGACACTTTGAAGCGTTCACGTTGAGTGCGTTCCTGCGTGGCTCCTGGTAGCATTGAATATTCTGCAGTTATCCAGCCCTGATTTGAGTCATGCAGAAACTTGGGTGTTTTTTCTTCGATAAAAGCTGTAACAAGAACTTTGGTTTCACCAAATTCAACCAGTACAGATCCTTGAGCATATTTTGTAAAGTTTCTGGTGAATTTGATTGGTCTTAACTCATCCGGGTCACGTTTATAAGATCTTTCAATCATAAGGCACCTTTATTTTTGTATTTATATCACAATTAAATATATCTAAAAAATCAGGGAATATAATTTAATTTTTTCAGGTTGCAAAAATTTATTACATTGTTCATAATTTTTTTTTGTAAAATGTAATTTGTTAATAGTAAAAATTATTATTAAGATTGTTATGGAAAAAACTGAAAGAGAAAAAATTAATAAGGTTAAAAGTACAACGAATGTTGAATATAAAATATTTGTTTATGGCACGCTAAAGCCAGGTGAAGACAACTACAATTATCATTGTCATAACAGATATGAATTGCAGTTTGAATGTAGTGTTAAAGGTGATATATATGATTTGTCGCTGGGTTTTCCGGCACTGGTAGAATCAGATAATGTTGCCAAAGGCGTTTTGTTTTATTTTAATGATCAGCAAACAATTGATCAAATTGATATTTTAGAAGGTTACGACCCGGGCATTTCTGCAGAAAAAAACTTATATTATAAAAAACTTGTTGAGGTTTATGACAGCAATGATCAGGTAATTGATCAAGCCTATGCTTATTTTATGCCTTTAAACAGGGTTAAAGAACTTAAAGGTGTTAAAGTTGATTCAGGTTGCTGGACAGGGAAAAATTCTTTTAAAACTGATGAACATAAAAAGCTTGTTAATAAGATAAGATCAAAATGTTAGAAGGATGTCATCCCTTTTAGAAATATAAAATCTGTTAATATTATTTTGCATTCTGGCTTTAATTAAGTGGTAACTCCAGTTATTTTTATCTGAATTTAAAATTAGTCTTAAAGTTTCTTTACAAACCGTTCCAAAAATTAAATTGATTGTTTTTATATAATTACAAGATAATTCCTCTCTCTCAAAAGCAATAATTCCTCTAAATAAATTTTCGTAATCTCTCTACTCTCTCTCAAAAAGTTTAACTCCCGAAAAGGGAGATTTTTTTTTGTTCTTTTTTCAGGTTATTCGTCAAAAAATTTGAACGTACTGTTGGTGAAATCCGGTAATAGTATATTGATGAGACCTATGCAGAACTAATGTTTTATAAAATATAGTAAACGCATGAAATTATGAGACATAACTGGAAATCATGAGGGTGTTATGCCCGCCTTCGGCGGGCATAACACCCG
>JBFMGH010000314.1:0-2971 GCA_040752795.1 Cyanobacteriota bacterium | reverse complement strand
AAATGACACACTTGAAAGCAATTTAGAAGAACCCGCAAGAATTTACCTGTCATCTCAAGACAAACTTGTTAAATCTCCTATACCAGACGAAAGGCCTAATTTAAAGCCACAAATACCACCTGAATCTTTTTATACACCTATTCTTAAACCTATCATCAAAGAAGCTTTTGCTGTAACCTCTGAAAGTAATTTTGTTACGATAAATATTTATGCAAAACCGGACGAAGACGATAATCTTTTGAAAGATAAAGCCTATGAAATAATGCGCCGCATAATGGGAGTTAACCCATCACTTGGCAAAATTGTGATAAACTGGCAACCTGAGCAGGGGGGGTTCGGCAAATCTGCAAGCCTGGCAGGCATATATATAAAAGATTTTTTTAGCAAGAAAATAACCCGCAATGAATTAAAAGAGGTTATTTTCACTGCTGCTATTGAGCCTGAATCACGCCATTTGAACGAAGTTATGGACATTGCTAAAGTTGAGGTGCCAATAGATAACTTAAGAAAGGGCAAAGAACTTAGAACCGCCGCTAACATATACCGCCAGAACAAAAAATATGACTCAGCCATCAGAACCTATGAACAGGCTATACAGTTTAACCCCAATGATTTTTTATCTTATTACTGGATTGGAGAAGTATATGCCGAACTAAAAGAGTTTGACAAAGCTAAAGTAAGTTTAAGCAAGGCTCTTGGCCTTAACCCTGACTTCAGACAGGCTGATGAAAGCCTTGCCAGAATCAAAAGTGGTGATTGCAATAAATAATAATATATGTTTTAGTTAACATTAATTATTGTCATATTAAAGGATTTTAAATGTCTGTAATATTAATTTTTGCTACTATAGCTTCACTTACAATTACAGTATTTATATTTACTTTTCTATTCATTGTTAAATACAATGCTAATAAAATGGTTAAGCTTCAGAAGGAAATCATTAAGAGACATAATGATAATATATATACTGAGTTTGAAGTTGAAAATATTAAATCAATCTGTGATAAAGCTTTATTTCCATATTATTTCTTTTACTGTCCTAATAATAACACCTGGTCTTCGTTAAAAAGCAGACTGTCAGAAGATGAAAAAATATATGATATAACTGTTGTAAAGTTTATTAAAAAATCATTAATACCTTATAACAAAAGATTATCGATTTTATTTATCACTAATAAAGCACGTATAATAATTTACAAGCTTAGTTTTCTTAACTTATATAAAGCTAAAGCAAAATACTTACTTACTATAAACCTGAATAGTGTTAAAAACATTGACTATACTATAAAACCAGAGATGACATACTTTATGAAATTTGGCATACCTGTTTCTTTGACCATTAAAGATAATAATAAAGCAACATACCTGTTTAAGAATACTACCGGTGCTACAGCTGAAGCAATAAGAGATTTTTGCTGGTTGACTGGCCAGGCTGATGATCCATATAACGAAAAAGATTTAAACGCCGAGCAACGCCAACTTGCAAAACTTGATAATTTACTTTCTAAAGGCAGAATATCTGAAGAAAAGCATAAAGATTTAACAAAAATAGCTAAATTAAGCATTGAAAAAATTAGAACAAAGATTATGGAAGAAAGAATTCATACTTAAACTTATTGAACTGCTTAAATATATAGAATATAAGATATTTATTAAATTTTGAAAATAAGATTAGTTTAAACTAGCTTAAACTAATTCATAACAAGTTCTATAGCCCTCTCAGAATAAGTCGTTTTACAAATAAAAGTCTTGAAAAATTTTTAAAAGCTATTAGTATATAAATATCTTAATCAGCACAAAGCAGACAGGGATTTAAAATAAATTCCCGAACTAATTTGAAACTTATGACTGAAAAAAATTCAGACGACAAAAATAAATCTAAAGAAGAATCTGGCATTGACAAATCTCTTGTTATTGTCGAATCACCTGCTAAAGCTAAAACTATTAAAAAAATCCTTGGTAATAAATACCAGATAAAAGCTACGGTAGGTCATATAAGAGATCTACCCCAGAAGACGCTGGGTATAGATATTAGAAATAACTATGAACCTGAATATGTAATTATGCCAGACAAAAAAAAGGTAGCAAAAGATCTCAGAGACGCTGCTACTAAATGTAAGTTTGTTTATCTCGCTCCTGACCCTGATAGAGAAGGAGAAGCTATTGCCTGGCATATAGCATCTATCTTAAAGGATTTTCCCGCAGATCATATTTATAGAATTGAATTTAACGAAATTACTAAAAACGCTATACTTGAAGCCATTCAACATCCTAGAGAAATTGACTTAAAGCGTGTCGATGCCCAACAAGCCAGAAGGGTTTTAGATAGACTCGTTGGATATAAACTAAGCCCACTACTGTGGAGTAAAGTTCAGCAAGGTCTATCTGCAGGTAGAGTTCAAAGTGTTGCCGTCAGGTTAATTTGTGACAGGGAACAGGAAGTTGAATCTTTCGTACCGGTTGAATACTGGCGTATTCATGCTAACCTTGCCAAACATAAATCTTCTTTGATTTTTTCTGCTGAACTTATACAGCATAATAACGAAAAAATCTCTGTCAACAATGAAGCTGAATCTAATATAATTGTCGAATATCTCAATCGAGAAGATACTAAATTTATCGTCAACAAGGTCAATAAAAGAAAAACATCCCGAAAACCTCAACCTCCTTTTATTACCAGCACACTTCAAAGAGAAGCCAGCACTAAATTCAGCTTTTCAGTGAAAAAGACAATGCAAATTGCACAACAACTTTATGAAGGTATTGAACTGGGCACAACCGGACACACTGGCTTAATCACTTATATGAGAACCGATAGCACCAGAATATCTAATGAAGCCGCTGACATTGCTCAAGAATTTATTGTTTCTCATTATGGAAAAGAATATTATCCTGCTGAAAGACGAAGCTATGCCAAAAAAGGCAAAAATATTCAGGACGCTCATGAAGCTATTAGACCGGCTTATATTGA
>JBFMGH010000313.1:0-4231 GCA_040752795.1 Cyanobacteriota bacterium | reverse complement strand
ATAATATCCGTTTGTAATAATAATTTTACTTGCCTATATAAGTAGAAGGACTTAAAGGAATAAGAAGATTAAGGGACTTAAACAACCAATCGGTTGTTTTTTTTTGAGTATTAATACAGAATTGCTAATTTATAAAAAACACCCGATGGTCAACATAAGACTATTATAATTATTTGTTGTGTGATGGTCGTCACAAAAAATATGTGATGGTGATCACAAAATAATTTACTTTATATGTCTATAATAATAATATCCGTTTGTAATAATAATTTTACTTGCCCATATAAGTAGAAGGACTTAAAGGAATAAGAAGATTAAGGGACTTAAACAACCAATCGGTTGTTTTTTTTTTGAGTTAATACTTAACATACTTGATAACAACTATAATAAAAAAGAATGTTATTTAAATAATAAGAAGTAAAACACGCTGTTGATAGTAATTTTCAGAATTCTGTGATGGTGATCACAAAATAATTGATTTAGACATAATATAATGATAATACCTAGTAAAAGAGCTAAGTTTTTATTGTTCATATACTTAACCAAGATTCCAATAAGATTGGAGAGAGTCAAAAGAAGAGCGATGATTTTTTCTGCAACCATAAAAGGGTTGCTTTCTTTTTTTGTTCATCTTTTACAGATGATATATTTACAGTTTTTATTGTCATAGACTTATGCATAAGTGTATATATTTTCAAAAAAGCTAAGGTAGCAGAGAAATAGTGTCGGGCCTTTTAAGCCCTCCCCTCGTTAGCCACTGTTCCCTGATAGTTTATAAAACATTAGTTATGCAGAGGTCTCTGTCAGTAAAGAATTTTAAGTAAATATAAAAAACTCATGAACAGTACTGGTTAATAAAATAAGTTATTAATGGGTCAAATTATTGAAAATATTTTTTTAATATCTTATAAAATAATTATAATGAGTTGATAAACTATTTATTGATAACAGATAATTATTTTAATGACTAAGTATAGTTTGTATAAACAAAAGTTTTAGAGGTTAAGTATATGTCAAAGTATGTAGTAGCAAGGTCAAAGTTTTTACTGCCTATTTCAGATAAAATTGGACGAGATAAAAGAATAAGGGATGGTTATATATTAATAAAAGATGATAAAATAATTGAAGTGGGTGAGTATAACGATAGTATAGGCAAACATATTCTTGATACATACAGAGAATCTCTGGAAATAATTGGTTCAAATGGTTCTAGAGAAGAGATACCGCAGATTAATGGTGTAATGTTGCCTGGATTTGTTAAAGCACATGGTCATGATCATGAGTCACCAATTATTGGTGTTGCGAAAGATGTTCCATTAACACCATGGCTTGATAGAGCTGTTAATTTATTTACAGGTTTTATGAATTCTAATAGAGATAAACTTGAAGAACATTTTAATAAATCTCCCAATCTTATTGCGTATTTAAAAGCAAGAGTTGACGATCTTTATTATGGTATAACAAGCTGTATGGTTCATCATTGCAACCATAACAAATACCGGGTAGATGAAATAGTGGAGGCAAATAGAATAGCCAATACAAAAATGATTGTTGCAATAGGCAGTCAGGATAGAAATTATGCTAAAGATCTTCTGGATATACCTCATACAATTGCTTTAGAGCGAGTCAAAGAGAACTATGAAAAACATAAGCATGAAAAAAATACTCAAATAATACCCGGGCCAGACCAGTTATTCTCGAATGGTCCGGAGCTTCTGAAGGCAATCAAAGCCTGGTCGAGAGAGCATAATACCCTGATACATATACATAGTTCTGAAGAGCCGAACACAACAAAATGGTTCAGGAAAGAATATGGAATGACACCAATAGAATATGCAAAATCTATAGATTTTCTTGATGAAAACACAGTGGTTGCGCATCAGGTAAATTGCACAGACCATGATCTAGAAATATTAAGAGATACACAAACAAAAGTGGTTCATAATCCACTGGCAAATACTATACTAGGTTCAGGTATGCCTCCGGTTATTAAAATGCTTGAAATGGGTATTGATGTTGTTATTTCTACAGATGGCTCAGGATCAGCAGACAATCAAAATATTATAGCAGCAGCAAGGTTGGCTTCACAGTATCAAAAAGCCTTGAATCAAAATGCAAGTTTGCTACCAGCTCAACAAGTTCTAGAAATGATTACAATAGAACCAGCAAAAGTTTTAAAATATAACTGTGGTTCTTTAGAAGAAGGCAAAGATGCTGATGTAGTTATACTAGATTTAAGCCGTCCGAATATGATACCAACAAGGCTGGATAATCTTGTTGAAAATATTATCTGGGCAGCAGACGGAACAGAAGCACAATATGTAATTGCTAACGGTAAGTTAGTTAAAGATAATCATAAGGTTACAGGTCTAAATACGGATCAGATATTAAGAGAGGTTCAAGAATTATCTGAGATGTTTGCTGAATATGCGGAAAAAACTCATGTTGTTCTTGAAACAGGTGCTCAAGGTAAGAATTAAACATATTTAATAGGTAATCATCAACAAATAAGGTCTTGCTGGAAACTAAAGGTCTGCTTGTGATGTGATTGAAGGCAATTTAAGTATTGTGTTAAGTATGGTATGGTAATTATATTTTAATTAAACTAAACACAGCAATTTGTTGCTTTACTTTTATAATTTTTTTCTAAAAAATGATGTATTAATTAATAATTTTCATTATAAATTGAGATCTTATTGCCCACCAACCATAGAAATTATAGACCAATGCAGGAGGAACAGGTTTGAAGCCAAGAATAATATTTTTAGCATTACTGGTTAATGTAGTATTTATGTTATTACCTTTGTATGCTAAAGATTTAAAAGAAGTAAATATAGGTATACTTTTTGATGGACCATCTTTTATTAATGAACGAATTTTTAATACAGTATCAAAAGAAATTAAGGATTTAATAGGGGATGAGTATACCATTGTATTTCCTGATGATAAAATACTTGTTGGTGATTGGAGTAATGAATCTATAAAGGATAATATTGAGTTGTTACTGGAAGATAATGATATAGATATTATTATTGCTTTAGGATTTATGTCATCTTCAGACTTAGTGTTGAGAGAAAAAATTAACAAACCTGTTATTGCTCCAATGTTAAGTGAGGAAATGTTAAATATAATACCATATAAAGAAGGCACAAGTGGAAAGAAAAATCTTAATTATATAATATATCATTCAGGGTACAAAAAAGACCTTAGAATGTTTAAAAAGCTAACTTCATTCAATAATCTGGTAATACTTGCAAATAAAAATTATGCTGAAAATCTAAAATTATTAAAGAAAGATTATTTAAAAGAGGCAGAAAAATCACTTAATGCAGATATAACCCAGATATTTATAGGAGATGATATTGATGATGCAATCCGGCAAATGCCTGCTGATTGTGATGCTGTTTATTTATTTCCGTTAATGAATTTATCTAAAGATAAACTGGCAGAGCTAATAAACAAGCTTAATGATAGAAAATTGCCTACATTTTCTTATATAGGGCAACCAGAAATAGAGTTAGGGGTTCTGGCAACATTAAGCCCTGATTATGACTTTATAAGAATGTCAAGATTTATGGCTATAAACCTGCAGGATATAATTCTTGGAGCAGAACCATCAGAATTACCAGTTATTTTTAAGCCCAGTGAAAAGCTTATTATAAATGCTGAAACAGCAACAAAAATTGGTTATCAAACAACCTGGGATATTTTAACAGAAGCAACAATGTATAATGCTGATAAAATTGAAACAGATAGATTATTATCTCTTTCAAAAGTTATTGAGGAATCTTTAGCAGTAAATCTTGATGTAATAGCCAAGCAATATGAGGTAAAAGCAAGCAAAAAGGATATAGCTAAAGCACGTTCGCGGCTATTGCCACAAATAAGCTATTCAGGACAATGGACAGCTCTTGATAAAAAACGAGCCCGGGCAACACCTGGTAATACTAACAGGCATTCTTTAAATCAATCAGTTGATGTTAGTCAGATTATTTTTTCAGAAGAAGCATTTGCAAATGTATCAATTCAAAAGAATATTTACAGATCTGATCAGGCTGACCTTAAAACACTAGAACTTGATATAGCATCAGACGCAGCAACCGCTTATATGGATGTTTTAAAGACTAAAACACTATTAAGAATAGAATTAGACAATCTTGAAGTTTCCAGATCAAATCTTGAGCTTGCTAGAACAAGGCAAAATATTGGTTCTTCTACAGCAGCAGAGGTC
>JBFMGH010000312.1:0-4421 GCA_040752795.1 Cyanobacteriota bacterium | reverse complement strand
TTATAACTTTTAACAAAATTTAATTAATTCATTTGTATTAAAAGCCATTTCAGGGCATTCTATTTAAATAGAGCATTTAAGCCTACTTTAGAAAATATCTGTTCCAGCGCTTCATTTATACCCGCCGCACCATCATTTTTTGCCTGAATAATTTTTTCTTTGAGCTTTTCAGGAAGATCTTTAATAAGGTTTTTAAGAATTTTTTGTGCATTATTAACAACAATAAACCAGAACCCACTTTGTGCCAGGCTTATATCATTACCAGCATTACCTGCTGTAACTACATGATTACTGTCTAATTTAAGTTTAGTTCTTAAAAAGTCGACTGCATCAGCTTTATTGGCTGCTGCAAGATAGAATGTTAATAAACCACCATCTTTATCCAGCAAAGGTTTAATTTGATTTTGTATAAACTCAGGGAACATTGGCAATGTTCTCTTTATGTCTTCAGGTGGAACATAATCATAAATTATTCTGACATTAATATTGTTATCTTTTAGAAACTTATTTAAAGTGTTTTTAAAATTATGTTTTATTTTAGCCCCAACAAGATATTCAAGATTAAAGTTACATTCACGATAATCAAACTGCATTAATTGTGGTTGATTACCCAACTTTGTTTTTTCAATCAGGGTTTCCATTTTTGATTTTATTTCAGAACGATTAAAACCACCTTTAGATAAAATATCATACCATTCTTGCGAAACAGACATTTTACCATTTTTGTTTTCATAAAGATATTGTCCGCTACTGGTAATAAAATAATCTGGCATAGGAATATTAATACCCTTTTTAGCATAATCATTTCGTATTTTGTCTAATTCACTTAATACCCTGCCAGAAACATATGCTAACTTACAATTTCTCAGTTGTGAAAGCTGAATAAACTTTTCAATATCCTGTTTATTGCATTCTAAAAAAGTACCGTCAAGATCAAATGCAAGTAAATAAGAACTTTTAGAATTATTTACATTGTTTTCAATATTTTTAAAGCTAACCCTTGAAAAAGGTTTCACAGTCGAAACATTTATTTGTCCTGCAATAAGCATTTAAATCCCCTGATATAACTCCCCCTGAAAAAATCTTTTTTGTTTAAAAGTATTTTACACTTTCAAGATAAAATTGTAAGCCTTTAGTTTATACCAATCCACGGAAGAAAGCTACATATGGACTAAAATTACTACAGGGTGTTTTTTAGCAATTTTTTACAAATTTATGTTTTTAAGAGATTTGAATATATATTAACCACTTTAGTATTTATAATGGATTCTAGGAATACCCTGTAGCAAATTTTAGCAACATAATGGTTTTTTTCTTGATTAGGTTAAAAAACTAATAATAATTTACTCAACAATACACATTAAATTACATCAAGTTAATAAATGAACTAACAATAACAATTAAAACCCTTTATAGCTTAATATTATTACACTTTAGCATTGTTAAATATATGTATTTTCTATTATACAAATGCCTTAGCACAAATTTTTTTTCAAGTAATTGTAAATTTTTGCTAAAATTGCAAATATATAGTATATACTCCCTATATTCTCACAGTTGAATTATTTTGAAAATAGTAAATAATATAAATAGAGAGAGATCTTATAATTAGATCATTGGAGAGTTAATAAGAGAGATAATTAGGATATTAGGTTGGTACTTCTCATATGTTAATCAATCAGTATAAATATACTGCTACTATACAGCAGTTTAAAAATACTGTTTCTAGTGGCCTTGACACCACAGCGTTTCATACTAAAAACGCATCGAGTCTACTTGGCTCAGATGGTGAAAGCAGTAATGCTGCATCATCAATGTATGGGCTGGCAGCAGAAAGTTCTTCAGATGGTGCTAAATTCTCTTCCAATCTTTTACTTGATTTAACCAACCAGATTCATGACTCACAATATACAGTTAACGCTGTATTATCTAACTTATTAATACCTGATGAGGTAGCAGAAAAAAGAGAAGAAAAAGCAAATCAATCTAAGAAATATGTTAAAGACCCAAATCAACAGGCTGAAGCTAATAAAAATCAAAAATATGATCAAAATCCTTTTAATGATCAAAACCAAAATCAAACTTCAGCACAGACTCAGAATAACAATCCATTTACTCAGAATAAGTTTCAAAACAATGATGCTCGTTTAGTCAGGCAAGAAGGAGTAATGAAAGAATACACAAAATATATTCAAAATAGAACCAACACTGATAGAAACGAGGGTCACGGAAATTATGCGGATCATTTAGAACGTCAAAGACAGCATCGCGAAAACAACAGAGCCCACGGCCATCATGGCCAAAGGGATGGTAACCACGGACAGAGGCATGGTCATCATGGTCAAAGATCTGGTAACCACGGAAACAGATTTGGGAACCATGGACATAGAGATGGCCATCATGGACAAAGATTTAGTCAGCATGGAGGCGAGCATCATGGCCAGAGAACTCATGCCCAGAGGCATGAAGGCAATAAAGACAGCCACAGAGCAGAAACCAGAACCGTTTCTAAAAAAAGTGGTGGAAAAGGTAAAAAGGGCTCTAAAACTGTAACTAAAAAAGTTAAATCCAGCAAGCCAAAACCAGCTCCAAAACCAATTAAAAATGCACCAAAGCCAAAAATTGATAATCCAATTAATAATAAACCAACTAATAATATTCCACCTGAAAAACCAATTGACAAAAAACCAATTAATCCAAAACCAATTAATCCAAACCAAGCTGGTAAACAACCTCAACCTGCTGATAATAAAGCTAATAATGCAGATCAATTAAAAGATAAATTAAATCAGGCTAATAAGGATCAAAACAATCTTGATAATAAAAATAATCAGCAAAAGCCTGAAAATGATCCAAATAAAACCCAGGATAATTCAAATCCATTTAAAAATAATAACTCAAACCAGGCAAAATCATCACCACAGAAAGTAACTGTATCAAAACCAACAGGTTCTACAACTTCCGTTCAGGGCGGTGGTAATGGAACCAGTTTAGAAAAAGTGGGTGGAAATTCAATAAAAACTGCAGCTAATAATGCTGGTATGCCTAATGCAAGTCGTGCAGATTTACTTAAATTAAAAGAAGAAATGGACGCATTAAGTGACATAGCAACAGTAAGCTTAAAAGCTCTTGAACAATATACTTCTTCTGCAGAACAAAAGTTCAAAACACTTCGTGAAGAAGCTCTTTCAATGTCATTGATAGCCAGTAAACAAGCTT
The DNA here is from genome assembly GCA_040752795.1 of Cyanobacteriota bacterium. Taxonomy (GTDB): domain Bacteria; phylum Cyanobacteriota; class Vampirovibrionia; order JBFMGH01; family JBFMGH01; genus JBFMGH01. The sequence goes on along the minus strand of JBFMGH010000312.1, from coordinate 1,202 downwards.
TAGCTGGCAAAAGTAAAAATCTTGATCCATCAAAAATGTCTTCACAAGATAAAGAAAAACAAGCCCAAGATAAAAAAATGATTTCATCCTATGCAAATAGTTATTTTAGTTTTGCATAATAAAATTGCCATTAATTGAGCCATAATAACTGCCATTAATTGAGCCACAAAAATTTTTTCTTAAACACAAAGTAGAATTTAGCAACTCTAACGAATTTAAGAGCGTTTAGTCTTAATTCTATTTATTTATGATTAATTAATATTAAACCTGATTAATAACAGCTATCAATCCGAGGCAATTATCACGCCAGACTATTTCGTCAGTTTCATTTTCTGGCAGCTCAAGAGTAATAATAGGAATATTTCTTTCAATGCCTGCATAGTTCCCCAATGATCCTGGAGTTGGATAACCAATATCTTCAAGAATTTCATATTTGTTAAACTTTGCTAAAAGCTGAGCAGATTTTATTGCAGGCCCATCATAATTAATTATTTTGTATGGTTGATGAAAAGATAGAATAAAAGCTGGTTTATAAATTTTAATTAAATCAATAATAGTTCTTGTTTCGGGCTCACTTGAAGGAGCATCACCGGAAAAATAGTCATCTTTATTTTCAGATTTAACCCAATTTTTTGTTGGGAAATTTCTATTAATATCTACCCCTCTAGCATTACCTCTAATATTAAGTTCATAGCCATCAGGGTTAACCACGGGAACAACAATCATTTTTTTATTTGATATAGCCAGTTTATTTTCTTCGTAATATGCCAGCAATTTCATGGCAATATATTTACCCTGTTGCTCATCTCCATGCATACATGCTAGAACGAGAATACAGTTATCTCCGGTACCAATAATCGCTACAGGGATATCTTTCCCTTTTATGCTTTTATATTGTGTTTTCCAGTTGGTTAATATCATGTTAAGTATTTACTAATAATTATTATTTACTTACTAAATTCTAAGTTTAAATTATATTATATTCATAACTTAATTAAAAAGATTAACTTACTCTTCAATCCATTTTATTAGCTATATAAGCTATTTTAGCTACAATAAATAATAAATCGTTAATATGCTAAAGCTTATTATACCAATCCACGTAAGTAAACTATATATGCTTTAAATTTATTATAGGGTGTTTTTGGGGGGGGGGGGGGGGGGCACACACACACACCAAAATTAAAAAAAAAAAAAAAAAA
>JBFMGH010000311.1:0-2625 GCA_040752795.1 Cyanobacteriota bacterium | reverse complement strand
AGATATTCAAAGAAAGAAGTAATTATGGCGGAAAACCTTATTGACGTTGAAAAAGCTAAGGAAATATCTTCTGAAGAGATTATTAAAAACCTATCAACAGACATGGAAAAAGGTCTTACTGAAGATATAGCAAACCAGCGTCTCAAAGAATACGGTTATAACGAAATAACCGAAAAAGAAGAATCTCTTTTAATGAAGTTTTTGAAAAACTTCTGGGGGCCAATACCCTGGATGATCGAAGCTGCAGCTATTCTTAGTGCTATAATTAAACACTGGGAAGATTTTTTCATTATTCTATTACTTTTATTTATCAATGCTGCTATAGAATTCGTTCAGGGCTACAAGGCAGGCAATGCCCTTGCTGCACTAAAAGAACGACTTGCAAGTACATCAAGGGTCAAAAGAAACGGCAAATGGAAAGAGCTTGAAGCCAGAGAGCTGGTTCCTGGTGATGTTATTCGTGTAAGGTTAGGTGATATTATTCCTGCTGACATCAAATTAGTCGATGGCGACTATATGATGATCGATGAGTCTGCATTAACAGGTGAATCACTTCCTGTTGAAAAGCATCCAGGCGATGTAGCCTACTCTGGATCAGTTATTAAACAGGGTGAAATGAACTGCGTAGTTATTGGCACAGCATTTAATACATTCTTTGGTAAAACGGCCAAGCTTGTCGCTGGTGCTAAAACCCAGAGCCACTTTCAGAAAGCCGTTATTAAAATCGGCAACTATTTAATTGCATTAAATTTCATGCTGGTGGCCATTGTTCTGGTTTCTGCAATGTTCAGACACGACCCAATTTTAGAAGTTATACAATTTGCTTTAGTATTAACAGTTGCATCTATACCTGCTGCAATGCCAGCAGTTTTAAGTGCTACCATGGCTGCTGGAGCTCTTAAGTTATCTAAAAAAGAGGTTATTATTAGTAAACTGGTAGCTATTGAAGAAATGGCAGGTATGGATATTCTTTGCTCTGACAAAACCGGTACTATTACAAAAAACCAGCTTACTATTACTGAATTAAAACCAATAGGCAACTTTAATGAAGATGATATTCTGGTTTACGGTTCTCTTGCATCTAAAGCTGAAAACCACGATCCAATTGATGATGCAGTAATAGGTAAAATGGCTGCTAATGAAACACTAAAAAATAGACATGATAACTGTAAACAAGAAAACTTTTTACCTTTTGATCCGGTTAAAAAAAGGACCGAGGCCGAGATTCTTGAAAATGGCAAAAAAGTTAAAGCAAGTAAAGGTGCTCCTCAAGTTATTTTAGAGCTATCAAATAATAAATCAGAAATAGAAACTCAGGTTAATGATATAATTGAAAAAGCAGGTGTAAGAGGCTTTAGAACATTAGGTGTAGCAAAATGTGATGATCAGGGTACCTGGCATTTTGTTGGCTTGATTTGTTTAAGTGATCCACCAAGAGATGACTCAGCCATAACAATTGAAACTGCCCAAAAACTTGGTGTTAGAGTTAAAATGATTACTGGTGATCATTTAGCCATTGCTAAAGAAACAGCCCGTCAGGTTAGAATGGGTGATAACATTCTACCTGCTAAAGAACTTACTGAAAAACCAGATCGTCAGGCAATTAAACTTGTTGAAGGTGCTGATGGTTTCAGTCAGGTATTTCCTGAACATAAATATGAAATAGTTGAACTGCTTCAAGAGGCTAACCATATTGTAGGTATGACAGGTGATGGTGTTAATGATGCTCCTGCCCTTAAAAAAGCTGATGCTGGCATTGCAGTAGAAGGTGCTACTGACGCTGCTAAATCTGCTGCTGATATAGTCCTCACAAAGCCTGGTCTTTCTGTAATACTTGATGCTATTAAAGAAAGTAGAATGATTTTCCAGAGAATGCAAAGTTATGCTACATATAGAATATCTGAAACCATTGACGTTCTTTTCTTTACTGTTTTAGCAATATTAATCTTTAGCGAATACCCTGTAACAGCTATTATGATTGTTATGCTGGCTTTATTTAATGATTTCCCTATTATGTCCATAGCTTTTGATAATGTTAAACCATCTGAAAAGCCTGAGATATGGGAAATGAGAAAAGTTATAAGTATTGCATCAGTTCTAGGATTCACTAATGTTATCTTTACTTTTATGATGTTCTATCTAGGTAAGCATTATTTTGCTCTGCCTTTTGATCAAGTTCAAACTCTTGTATTTGCTGAATTAGCTATTGCTGGCAATCTTACAATTTTTCTGGCACGCTGCAGGGGGCCGTTATGGTCTATTGCTCCTGGTTCTGCACTTGTTTGGTCAACTTTAATATCTAAAATAATTGTTTCATTAATATGTGCTTATGGCTTCTTTGTTGCACCAATAGGCCCATATATATTCTTTGTCTGGATTTATGCTTGTCTACAAATGCTTGTAACAGATAGAATGAAACTATTAGCTTATAAAGTATTTGATCACGAAGATATTAAATTTAGTAAAGTAACAAAATAATTAAAAGCCCCTGATATCAGGGGCTTTTCTAAAATTAAAATATTTTATTTATTATCTCATTGGTTTTGTATTATTTTCAGTAGGTATTGTTTCTTCAGCAATATCTTCTTTATTTTCTATTGGCTCCAGGTTTTCCTGGTCAGTATT
>JBFMGH010000310.1:0-8993 GCA_040752795.1 Cyanobacteriota bacterium | reverse complement strand
TAAATTTGATACTACATATTTTAACCCAACTAAACAATTTTTAAATGAGTAACTTACTAATTTTTGTTTATAATCTTAATATTTTGAATATTTTATTATGCTTAAAAGACCTAAATTTCTTAAATTTTTAATAATTTCTTATTTTGTTTATTTAATTATAAGCTTAATAGAGATTTTTATTTTAGGGACAACTGAAAATACAGGCAATACGCCAGTAGAAAAATTGTATTTTATATCTAATAATTATTTAAAATACTTTTCAATTTTATTTATGCTAATGTTAACCGCTGCTTTATTTTATAATTTATTAGCTCTTACTTTTCATGGTTGGATTTTACAATTAACATTCAGCATATATTACATATTTTTAATGATAAACAAATTATCAGGTGATAATAATGTATACATAGAATATTTATTAGGCACAACCCCAGAATATATGCTTGTTCCCTGGGGATTTTTCAATGGTTACATAATTTATTATTTCCTTACACCTGAAATCAGAAGCCTGTTCTTTAACAGGCTTATTAAACAAAAAGTTAATAATGAAGAATTGTTAGAACTATTAAATAATACTAAAACACTAATTTCATCTTATAGAGAGATGTGTAACAATAATATCAGCAGCCAACAGTTAAGTGATACTGATGCTAAGCACAGTATTAAAAAACATTCATTAACTCACAAAGTTAAATATCTACCAACCGCCAGAGTTTTAATTACAGAACCCAAGCACATTGAAGATATAAATGAACTTAAAGAGTTAAATAAGATCATATACAAAAAATCACGTCAAATAATCTTAATGCTCTCTAAAATTTTACCTGCATTAAATGAAAAAGATGTAATTGACCATGAAACAGTTAAATATTATCAAACAAATTCCTGGACATGTGAAGATATAATAGAAGATTTTAAACTTAGAGCCGTTAATTTATGTGCTGATAAAAGACAATTGAGTGATAAAATATTTAGTTATTCAAAAAAAGTAGATGAACTAGAACTCCTAAAAAAAACTGCTCATCTAATGGAAAACTGGTTAAATGAAACCGGTAATGAAATTGGCGACCTTATAAAGTTTAACGACTACTAACTCCCTATGTTTTTTATTATTAATATTATTTCACTATTATTCTATTGAAAATTACACACAATACTGCAAAACACTAAGTCTGTAATATATATAATCAACAATCATAAGAATATAAAATATTATTACTACATTAGTATTATAGTAAAATTCTCTATCAATACTATTTGCATTATAGCCTCAAATGTTTTACTTATAATGATTACAAGGCAGTATAATATACATTTTGTTCATTAGTCTATCAGGCTAGGTAACTCGTATAATCTTTTGTGAATTTTAGGATAATTTTTTTAATAAAACTCTATAATTTGTTCTATTATAATAGTAATTCAAAAAATTATTATAAATCATCTTTTGTTGCTATGAGCAGATTTAAGCCATTTGTTGAATGGCAATTATTCTTTAAAATGTGATATTTTTAGTGAGAATAAGTTTCATTTATTAATTTCATAGACTTTGATTTAGTTTATTTTTTTGCATAAAATTTAATTGTCGTAACAACTCAGGTGAGTAATAATCTAAAGTGTAACCCCTTTAATATGAATCGCTTAGCAATACTCGAAAATGACATTATTTATACGGAAGAATTACAAAACATTCTTAATACAAAAGAGTTAGAGATAATTACACTACCTGTCAACGACGAAAGTATAAATATAGTAAAGCAAAAGCAAATTGATATTTTAATTTTAGGGGGCACTGAAGATACATTAGCTGATTTATTTAGAATATCCGCAGAACTGAAACATTTTTACGACGGCAAACTACCTGTAATAATCACTGCACCACTCACAAAATATTGCGGATACAATTTTGATCCGGTAGATGATGGAAATTATAAACCAGTAGATGAATTATTAGACAAATATGCAAACAAAAACCACATTGTTTCTATTATAAATTCATTATTAAACTGTAAACCAGAATAAATGGGAGTTAGAAAAAATGAAAACAATTCAAGTCAGTCCAGATGTACGTGAAGTAGTACAAAAACACGGCAAAAAGAGAGAGTATCTCTTGGCAATTCTTCAAGAATTATGTCAAAAAAAGAAGTATTTGACCGAAGAAGTTATGAGAGATGTTGCATTCGAGATGAATTTAAGCGCTAATGAAATCTATAGCGTAGCAACATTCTACTCTTTTATCAAAACAAAACCTGCAGGTAAATTCGTAGTAAGAGTATGCAATACAATTAGTTGCGAACTAGCAGGTAAAGAAGAACTTATTAAAGCTTTAGAAAGAGAATTAAGAGTAAAAGTTGGTGGAACTACCGACGATCAAAAATTTACTCTTGAAACAACAGCCTGCATGGGAATGTGTGATCAGGGCCCTGCAATGTTAGTCAACGATGATGTCTATACAAAATTAGACACCAAAAAGGTTGTTGAAATTATTAGAGAATACAAAGCCAGAAAAGATTAATTAAAGGAGTTAAGGGTTATGGAGAGAACAGTTTTACTGTCAAAAGATTATAAAACCGGCGATGCTTTAGGAAAAGTATTGTCATTACAACCAAATCAAGTTATTGAAATGGTAAAAGACTCTGGTCTTAGAGGAAGAGGCGGAGCAGGCTTCCCAACAGGCCTGAAATGGGACTTAGCTGCAAAAGCTTCTGGAGAAAAGAAATATGTTATCTGTAACGCTGATGAAGGCGAACCAGGAACTTTTAAAGACAGAGTGTTGTTACTTGAGCATACCGAAAAGTTAGTTGAAGGTATGGCTATAGCTGCTTACGCTATCGGTTCTGATGAAGGCATTATTTATCTTAGATCTGAATACCGCTGGATGCTAAAAGAACTTCAACAAAGAATTGAAAGTTCAATGAATGTAGTTAAACAAAAAGGGTTTACATTTAGACTGGAAGTCAGACAAAATGCTGGAGCATATATATGCGGTGAAGAAACAGCATTAATTGAATCCTTAGAAGGCAAAAGAGGTGAGCCAAGAAATAGACCTCCTTATCCTGTCGAATGTGGTTATCTTAACTGCCCAACAATTGTTAACAACGTAGAAACATTCTGTTATATTCCTAAAATTGTTAATCAAGGACCAGATGAATTTAAAAGATATGGAACAGAAAAATCTAAAGGAACAAAACTTTTCAGTATCTCAGGCGATTGCAATAAACCAGGAGTATATGAATTAGATTTAGGATCACCAGTCAGTGACGTTCTTAAATTAGTTGATGCTGAAAGAACTAAAGCCGTACAAATTGGTGGTGCAAGCGGTGTTACAATTGGAGAAAAAGACTTTGATAAGCCTATCGCTTTTGAAGGTTTTCCTCCAGGTGGATCAATTATAATTTTTAACAAGTCAAGAAATATGCGCCATGTATTAAAAAATCTAATGGAATTCTTTGTAGATGAATCATGTGGTCAGTGTACTCCATGCAGAGAAGGCAACCTTAGAATTCTAGAAGCTATTGACAGATTAGACAGTGGCGAGAAGCTTGACGAAGAATATATGGAAACATTAGTTGAGTTAGCAAATGTAATGAAAGTCGCATCAAAGTGCGGTCTTGGCCAAACTTCTGCTAACCCATTCTTATACATCTATGAAAATTTTAGAGAAGATCTATAAAATCGATATAAAGATAAAGGAGAGAAGTTAAATGGCTACTACAAATGTTCAAACTAAGCTAAAAATATCAATTAATGACAAAGAATTACAAGCTCATCCAGGAGACACAATTCTCCAGGTAGCTGAAAAAAATGAAATACATATTCCAACATTATGTCATCACAGCGATTTATGCTTATCAGGTGTTTGCAGAGTTTGCGTATGCGAAGTCCACGGCGAAAGATTATTACAAACAGCCTGCAGCACACCAGTTAGAGATGGCATGAAAGTATACACAAACACTACAAAAGTTCGCAAAGCAAGAAAAATGATTATAGAGCTTTTAGTGTCAAGACATTTTGGTGAGTGCACAACCTGCAAAAGAAATATGAACTGTGAACTTCAGGCACTCGCAGAAGAATACGGCCTTGAAGAAGTAAGATTCGACAAGCCAGCTGAAAGACGCTATGAAGTAGAAGACCAGAACCCAGTAGTCAGGGACAACGACAAATGTATTCTTTGCCGCAGATGTGTTAATGTTTGCGACGAAATTCAGGGTGTTGAAGCCATAAAGCCTATGTTCAGAGGCTCTGAAAGCGAAATAGCCTGTATGTATAATCTTGACCTTGGCGAAGTCACCTGCGTAATGTGTGGTCAATGTATCAACCGTTGCCCAACTGGAGCATTAACAGAAAAAGATGCAACAAAAGAAGTATGGAAAGCTATTGAAGATCCGACAAAACATGTTATCGTTCAAACAGCTCCAGCCATTCGTGCTACTGTTGCTGAATTATTTGATATAGCTCCAGGTTCTCGCATAACTGGTAAACTTGTTACCGCTTTAAGAAAAATCGGTTTTGACTCCGTATTAGACACAGACTTCACTGCTGACTTAACAATTATGGAAGAGGGTACTGAGTTATTAACCAGACTTAAAAAAGTATTAGTTGATGGTGATAAAGAAACAAAAATTCCTATGTTTACATCCTGCTCACCAGGCTGGATTAAGTTCTGTGAACACTATTATCCAGATCTATTAGGTAATTTATCAACCTGTAAGTCACCTCAACAAATGTTTGGTGCATTAGCAAAAACCTATTATGCTGAACAAATGAAATTAGATCCTGCAAACATTGTTACCGTTTCTGTAATGCCCTGCACAGCTAAAAAATTCGAAGCTGACAGACCAGAAATGAATGACAGTGGCTATAAAGATGTTGACTATGTTTTAACAAATAGAGAACTCGGCAGAATGATTAAACAAGCCGGTGTCAACATTATGGAACTAGATGAAACAGATTATGATTCCTTAATGGCCAGAGGAACCGGTGCTGCTGTTATATTTGGAGCTACCGGTGGCGTTATGGAAGCAGCATTACGTACTGCTTATGAAATAATAACCGGACGCGAAGTGCCTTTCGAAAATCTTAACATCACAGCGGTTCGTGGCCTTGATGGCGTAAAAGAAGCAGCCATTAAACTCGAAGGGCTTGTTGATGCTTGGAAATTCCTTGAAGGCGCTACCCTTAAAATTGCCATAGCTAATGGATTAAACAACGCCAGAAAATTAATGGATAAAGTTAGAGCTGGTGAAGCAGACTATCACTTTATTGAAATTATGGCTTGTCCAGGTGGTTGTTTGGGTGGCGGTGGTCAACCCATACCAACCAGCCAGGCAATTCGTGAAAAACGCGCTGGCGCAATCTATGATGAAGATATGGCTTTAAGAGTCAGAAAATCTCATGAGAATGAAGATGTGAAAAAGATCTATGAAGTTTACCTCGGCGAACCATTAGGTCATAAATCACACAAATTACTACATACTCACTATACTGAAAGAGGAAGATACTAGAGGTCTAGTAGTAAACCCTACATCTAATAATGAGGGCGGGTCTGAGACCCGCCTTTATTTTACTGTTTATTTTTTTTATAATATATAATTGTAATAAAGTACAGGAATAAATAATGAAGATTGTTATTTCAACACAATCAAATCTTATATTAGAAACCAACTTAAGAAAAAGGGTTGTTAAAGCTTTAATTTATTTATTAATTTTGATTATTGGTATTGGAGTAATTTGTTTTAATTTTCCACCAGAGTATAATACAACTATTAACCCTACTTTTGACTTATTAAAAAACAGCCTGCATCTTGGTGCTATATCAAACTTCAATATAATAGCCTTTTTTATAATTATCATTGGATTTATTGTTATTTATTTTAAATGTTTTACAAACTTTTATAAGCTAGAGTTCTTTAAAGATACAAAACAATTATTATTATCCATAAAAGGAAGCCTGTTTAAACGTTCCAGGCTCATTTATTTCAATGAAATTCTTTCAGTTGAAGTTAAAGAAGGTTTATTCTATAAAGATAACGCTATGTATGGATTAAATCTATCAAACAGACAAAACTATAATAGAACTAATCAATGTTCATTAGTTTTAAGAACAAGAAAAGGCACTTATACGTTACTAAAAAATGATGGAATAGAATATTGCAAAAGAATTTCAGATAGAATCACAACATTTATTGAGCTTAACCAAAAACAAAATGACCCTTTCTATAACTAAGAATATATTTATATTGATTGCTCAACCCACAAAATATTTAACTCGTTCTTTTTTGTGTTCAATTAACGTAGCAAGAATTAAGTAATCTTTATGATTAACGATATTATACAATTCATCAATATAAGAATGTAAGTCGCTTTCAGATCTAGCATGTACCATAGTATACAAATCATATGGCCATTCAAAATGTTTCAGCCTTCTATAACAATGAGACACAAAAGCTTTTTGTGCAAATTGATACCCAACCTTATCAATCTGGTTTTCAGAAACCTGCCATACTATCATTGCATTGTTTGCATAACCAGCATTTATATGTCTTAATGTTGCACTATAACGCCTCATTATACCAGTATCAATATAATAATTAGCTCTATCAATAAATTGCGAGGTGTTTAATTTGACTGAATCTGCCATTTGGTCAAAGGGGCGAGATATAAGTAAAATGTCTTCCTGCAAATGTTTAATTATAGCTTTATCTTGCTCATCGAGGCTATATTCATAGTCAGTTTTTGAGACGTTTTCAGTAATAGTTTCAATATGAGTCTCAGATTCTATAAGATCAAAATTAACACGCAACTTATAAGTTTTAACAGAAGGTAATATCAGGAATTTATTTACAGAATATTGCTTTGATAGATTACAAATAAATTCATCAATATTAATAGTTTCTTCTAAAGAAAGAGTAAACCAGATATTATATGTATTATTTCTTTCATAATTGTGGCTTACACCTGGTAATTTATTAATATAACTAATTAGATATGCTTTTTTTCGATTATCAATCTGCATAGCAACTAACACACTTTTATAACCCAACTTTGATCCATCAAATATGGCGCATATATTTCTTAATACTTTATCCTGATCTCTTAATCTCTTTAGGCGGAGAATTAATTCATCTTCAGAAATATTAAATTTAGCTGATAAGAGCTTGAACGGCTCCTCAGCAAGAGGAAAGCCTTTTTGAATACTTGTAAGAATGGTTTTATCAATAATATCCAATCAGAATAAACCTTCTAATAGCAAATACCTTCCAATAGTAATAACTTCAGCATACTTCTTTAGAGAATTTACAAAACAACCGTTTAAACAAAGGCCTCCGGAAAGATAAATTTTATCTGGCCTTTTGGCAAAATTCCACACATTAAAAGCAATACCATGGATATATCTGGAAATAGCTATTTCAGCAGGGAAGCCTCTAGCAACTGAATCCATAATTCTTTCCATTCCAAAGACCCCACAGGTAACCGCAGATTTTTCATCTTCTACAGAAAGTTTGTTAGGATCAACCTCATAAAAATTGCAAACCATTTCAATGGTTGCACCAGTTCCGCTACCACATGTACCATTCCAGTCAAGATCATTGTATTTGCCATTAATATACCTGATCCATTTACTATCTCGACTTCCAAGATCTACAATAGTCACATCGGTATCAGTAATAAGTTTCTTTCCTCCCAGTGCCATAGCAACTAATTCATTTTCATAGTTACCCTGATATTTAATTCTTCTCGTACTCATATGTCCGGTAGCTGAGTCAAAAGTAATCTCTTGATGTTGATTTATTAGTTTTGTAGGTAGAAGAGAAAACCTTCCTTTAACCTTATCTCCAGATTTATCTATACATTGCTTAATTACAAAATTTTTTGAATACTGTTCTAACAATAAATGCAATGGACTAACATGGAGCTGATCTTCATTTTCAAAGAGCTCAAGAGTTTTTGTCCAGCTAGTACCTGCATCTGCTAAAATTTTAAACATAATAATTAATGTGATAAATAAATTAACTAAATTTTACACTAAATTAATTCTAAAAGTGAAAATAAATTCATTCTGCAAGACATATGTATTACCATGTCCATTATTTATGATTAATATGTAAAATTGAGGTTGTGTATTGCTGGTCATAATATAATATGAATCAATTAATGATACATTGTTAACTAAAAGGCCCCGTTATAAAACGGAGCCTTTGTATGATTATGCAAATAAACTTTATACTTTAGCAAGTCCAAGTTTTTCAGCATCTTTTTTTAGTGTTTCAGCTTTATCAGTTCTTTCCCATGGCACTTCAAGGTCTGTTCTGCCCATATGACCATAAGCAGCCAACAATCTATAGAAATCACCATTATTTTTAGATGGTAAACCACGCAAATCAAATTGTTTAATAATGGCAGCAGGTCTTAAATCAAAGTGTTTGACGACCAGTTCTTCAATTTTATCGTTAGGAATTTTGTTAGTTCCAAAAGTTTCTAAGTTAATAGAAACAGGTTTAGCCATACCTATAGCATAGGCAATTTGCAATTCACATTTTTCAGCTAATCCAGCTGCCACAATGTTTTTAGAAACATATCTTGCTGCATATGCAGCTGATCTATCAACTTTTGTAGGATCCTTACCAGAGAATGCTCCACCGCCATGACGCGAGTATCCACCGTAAGTATCCACAATAATTTTACGACCAGTTAAGCCAGCATCTGCCAGAGGCCCACCCAGAACAAATCTACCTGATGGATTTATATACACTTTTGTTTCAGTGTCTAATTTAATAGGATTTTGTTCCATAACGGGATCAACAACATATTTTCTGAGATCACCTGCAATAATATCCTGTATTCTGGTATTTTCAGTTTCTCCATGAATCACGGGCTCATGCTGGGTAGAGATAATAATTGTATCTATTCTTACAGGTTTACCTTCTTTATACTCAACAGTAACCTGAGTTTTTCCATCTGGTCTTAAATAGTATAAAGTATTATTTTTTCTAACA
>JBFMGH010000309.1:0-3718 GCA_040752795.1 Cyanobacteriota bacterium | reverse complement strand
CAATATATTCGCCAGCTGTTTTGCGCTGAACAGCTGGAGTATGTTCGTGCATTTTCTTAATGATTTGTTTAATCCATTCTAGACCTTCAAACCACCAGTGGCCAAAAAGTTCTGTATCAAATGATACCATTATGAGGCCTTCTTCATTAGTGGCATTTTTGTGGTCATTTAATAAATGATATATAAGATCTACATAGTGGTCTGAGTTTTCACCAATTCTACTTAAGGCAAGAACTGGGTCATATAACATTTTATCGCCAAGGTCTGTTGTTGGCGAAGTAATTCTCCAGTAGTTCATACCTGAATGGTCATCTTTTTTGTGGAACTCACGATAACAGCCATCGCCAGGGTAACCATGTGCAGCAGACCAGACCTGGAAACCAGCTCTATCATTTCTACCCATTACAGCTACCTGAGCTCCTTGCATCCAGTAAGCTTCAAATGTAGAGAGGCCTGTTGGTGGTCTGGATGGTAATGGGATATACTCGATGTTTCCATATATACCAACAACTCTTCTACTTCCTACAGAGACACCACCCTCTATAACGTGTGATTCAGTAAAGAAGTATTCGAGATTATTATTGTTTAATGTTACTTCAATCGGTGGACGATAGAATTTTTTTCCGGTAGGATCAGTAGCTTCATAACCAGGGCGGTAAGCACACTCTGGTAACCAAACGCCTCTTGGTTGTTTACCGAATAATTTTTTGTGTGTTTCTACACCTAATCGGAATTGGCCATTTAAAGATGTTTCTGTGGCTAATAATGGTGAGAACCCGTGAGTGGCTCCACAAGTAATTATTTCAATATTTCCTAACTCATAATGCTTTTTGAAAGCTTCTACGAGGTTTCTGTTGTATCTATTAATATAATGATCTTTAATCTTTTCAAACCAGTCTTTATAATATTTGGCTAAATATTCAATGTGTTGTGAGTGAGGTACAGTTGGGCAAGGATATTTTTCTACATCCTTACTTACAGCTTCAATTTTAGTATCAAGATATTTTTCAAAACCTCTGTTTAAATGTTCATCGGCAAGTTGTTCAGCTAATATTGGAGTAATACCAACAGTTAACTTCGCTTGAATGCCTTCGTTGTGTAATTCTTCAATAACATCTAATAATGGTATGTATGTTTCTGACATACATTCATACAAATTTTCTTCTCCAAAAGGCCACATTCCGGCTTTACGGTAATATGGTAGGTGACTGTGTAGAACAAACACGAATGAGCCTATACTCATAATCTTCCTCCAAAATTTAAGGATAACTACATTTTTAAGGGGGTTATATTACAATCGGAACACTATTGTGCCCTATTTTCTCTCTCATCCTAACATAAATAATTTATAAATAAAGTTTTTATTGTAACTATTTAAAATAATTTGTAACGTTTATAAATATTTAAAACCTTAATAATCTGATCTGTTTTTGCCATTTAAGTATTAAAGATTGTTGTTATGATTGCAAATCAAGCCAACAATAGCTTTATTAAGCTTTAAATTAGAGAACTTATCAGTTTAAAAGCATAAAATAGATAATATAAAAATCTAATTTATATATTATCTATTTGAATATAATCATTGGTAATTATTAAATTAATAAAAAATATTAACTATTTATTATTCTAAGATAATACATTTATAATTTTTGTTATGAAAACAAAAAACCCATATTATTCAATAATAGAAAAGTTACGAAATAAAATAATTGTTTCCTGTCAGGCGTCGGCAAATGAACCATTTTATGCAGATGAATGTATGATTGCTATGGTAAAATCAGTTATTATTGGCGGAGCTGGTGCCTTAAGGCTTGCCGGGGCAAGGCATATTAAGGCTGTAAAATCTATTTCGGGCCTCCCTGTAATTGGTATAACAAAGCCAGAGGTTATTCCTGATAATTATAAAGAAATAGTTTATATAACGCCTGCATTTGAAGATGCTAAGTCAATAAGAGATGCAGGGTGTGATATTATTGCTATTGATTCTACAGAAAGAAAGAGGCCAAGAGAAAATTTAAAAGAATTAATAGACTTAATACATAATAAATTACAATGTCCGGTTATGGCTGATATATCAACTTATGAAGAAGGTATTAATTCTGAAAAATATGGTGTTGACATTATTTCTACGACTCTGGCAGGCTATACAACATATTCAAATACTTCAATCGGCCCGGATTTTGAATTATTAAAAGATTTAGTTAACAAAGTTAATGTTCCTGTTATACTTGAAGGAAGAATTGAATCAGTTGAGCATGTTAAAAAAGCTTTTGATCTGGGCGCATATGCAGTGGTTATCGGTAGTGCTATTACCAGACCGCATTTAATTACGAAAAAGTTTGTAAATATGGTACAAAATTATGACTAAAAATATTGCATTGGGTGTTGATATCGGCGGAACTAAAATTAGTGCTGCCTGTGTAGACACTGCTGATGGCAAAGGAAAAATTATTAGTGAAGTTAGAAAATTTGCAACACCTGATAAATCTGAAAATATCGTTGGTGAAGTTATAAAACTTATTGAGTCATTTAAAAGAGATTCTGTATTTAGTTCTGTAGGAATAGCAACAGCTGGTGTTGTTAATATAGAAACCGGACAGGTAACCAGTGCTACGGAAAATCTTGCCAGTGGTTACAGTGGAACTAATTATAAACAATTAATTAAAGAGAAATTTAATTTACCCTGTTTTGTTGATAATGATGCAAATGCTGCGGCTTATGCTGAACATAAATATGGAGCGGCAAAAGGCTATAAAAATGCTCTGGTTATAACTTTTGGTACGGGTATTGGATCAGGAATCATTATTGATAATAAAATATATCGTGGCAATGGTTTTGCAGCAGGTGAATGTGGTCATTTTTCTATTGATGTAAACTCTGAAAGAGAATGTACTTGTGGTAAAAAAGGCTGCTGGGAAACTTATGCAACTGGCAGTGGATTTTTAAAATCTTTTAAAGAGATGGTTAGATTAAAAAGTAGAGAATTGGCCCTTGTATATCCTGACCTGGTTAAGAATGTTGAAAGTTATACTGTAGAAGATGTAATGGACAGGGTGACAGATAAGGATATATTCTGTGCAAATGCATACGCAGAATGGCATTATCATATAGCAGTCGGTTTGATAGCATTGATGAATATACTAGCACCTGAATGTATAGTTATTGGTGGTGGGTGGTCATACATAATTAATGCTGAATATTTACAAACACTTACTAATGAAAAATCACCAGCAGAAGTTAAAATTTTTAATGCATCTTTAGGCAATGATGCAGGTATTTTTGGAGCAGCAGCTATGTCTATAGAAGAATGTAAAAAATAATTAAATAAAAGATTAATTTTTTGTTAATTCTTTTATAATAGCCTTTTTTAAAACCAAAATCCTAATATTTATATTTATTGTTTGAATGATGAGATTTAATATCTCATTATTTTTGTTTATAGAAAGATTCAATATATTTTCGTTATGAAAACAATTTAAAATTAATTTATTGCCGAATAATTAATTTTTCATTAACAACATTAAGGGTTAGAAAAAAATAGTATTACAATTATTCTTAACCAAAAAATTCTAATTGTTTAGTTTAACAAGATGTATAAATTAGTTTAGAGGAGGGAAGCAAATGTCAAATACTGAAACAAAGCTTGCAATAAGACCTTTAGAAGACAGGGTAGTTATTGAAGTTATTGATGAAACAGATCAAACAATAGGAGGAATTA
>JBFMGH010000308.1:0-21985 GCA_040752795.1 Cyanobacteriota bacterium | reverse complement strand
GTTGGGGTATCTCTGTCTGTAATTAGAACATTTAATCCAAGGCTATTGACAATTTCAGCAGCTTTTAGGGCAAATTTATTGGCCATAAATCTTGTGTCATATGCGATTAAGACGGGCATGTCTTCTGAATAGGTGTTTCTAATATAATTTACTATTGCTCTGGTTACCAGTTCAACATTTGCAAAAGTAAACTCATCTGCTATTATTGCCCGCCAGCCTTCGGTTCCGAATTTTATATTTTTACTCATAAATATATTATACATAAATGCTATTAATCTGAAGTTAAGCAAAAAGTTGAACAAATAATTTGATTTTTATTTGCAGAGTTATACAACTTTAAATATAATTGTTAAACTTATTATTTCAGGAGTGTTTAATGAAAAAATTGTGGAATAAATTATTAATATTTGTAGGGAAAAAAATATTATCAGGAATAGCTTCCAGTTCAATTTTTTCACCAGAAATTCATGAGTTTTCAGACGATGTTGCGGCAATATATATGGATAATAAATGGGGATACATTGATCAATCAGGAAATGTAATTATTGAACCGCAATTTAATAAAGTAGAAAAGTTTTTTGATGGTCTTGCTCTGGTACAATTAGAAAATGAAACTTTTTTTATAAATAAAAATGGTGAAAAAGCATTTGAGCAAGAGTTTTTATTGGAACACAATTTTTCTGAAGGCCTGACTACATATATAAACAAAATTAACAATGACGATATTGACCTTTATAAATATGGATACATTAATACTGATGGTAATGTTGTTATTGAGGCCAGCTATGATTATGCAAGACCATTTTCTGAAGGTCTTGCAGCAGTTGAAGTTGATAATAAGTGGGGGTTTGTTAATAAAGAAGGAAAATTTGTTATTGAACCACAATATCAAGATGTTGGTGACTTCAAAGATAACAGGGCTTTAATAATGCTTGATGATTGTGGCTATATAGATAAAACAGGGCAAATGGTGATTGAAACCAGATATATTAACGCATTGCCATTTTCCGAAAGCGTTGCAGCAGTTAGGTTAAATGAAAAAGATAATTGGGTTTTTATAGATCTGGATGGTAAAATAATAATTGAATCTCAATATGAAGATTGTTTTGAAGGCTTTTCAGAGGGTTACGCTATAGTTATCATTGATAATAGCTATATATTCATTGATAGAAATGGTAAGATCTTATCAAAAAATAAGTTTGATTATGCTGGTTCTTTTAAAGATAGCCTGGCACCAGTTTCTATTAATAAATTATTTGGTTATATTGACTATTCAGGTGAATTTGCAGTTAAACCAATATTTGATAATGCAGGAAAATTTTCCTGTGGTTTAGCACCTGTTATAAATCATAATAAGCTTGGTTATATTGACAAAACAGGAAGTATAGTTATTAAAACTAAATTTGATTACTATAATCCTATGAATGATATAATAGTTGCACTAAATAATAAATAAAGGAAAATAATATGAAGATTTCAAAGGCCATACAAGTTTCTGTTTTAGTATTTTTCTACGTTGCAGTTAATATTCAAATATATGCAGAAAAATTAGAGGTGCCTGCAGGTAGAACAGTTGAAGTTAAAACAGATGTTATGATAAGTAGTGAAACAAATAATAATGGAGATCCTGTTATAGTAACCATCTCTCAAGGGTTTTACAATGATGGAGAGCTAATATTGCCAGCAGGAAGTAAGATAGAAGGTAAAATTATTGAGCTAGAACATGCCAGTGAAGGTAATAATGGGGCTGTGAAAGTTCATTTTGATTCAGTTTATACACCTTCAGGGGAAAAAATACCAATATCAGCAATAGTGGAAACTGAAGATGGAACAGGTATATTATGGGGGCATGGCCTCTCAAAAGCAGGAAAATTAAAAAAAGCTTTTGTTGGAATAGGAACAAAAACGGCAGAAAGAGCAGCTGAAGGAGCTATTGTTGCAGCTGCCTTGCCTAAAAAAGTTAGAAATGCTATGAAATACGGAGCAACGGCAGGGGCTGGCATTGGAATTGTTGAAGGAATAAAAGAAGGAAATAAAAAAGAGGCTGTTACGCAAACAGCAAAACAAGTTGTTAAATATACACCATATGGACAGGTCTATAAATATGGAAATATTGCTATAGAAGGTGTTAAAAATGTTAATCAAATAAATTCTTCTGATGGTGTTGGGCATGAAGTCAATATAAAACGAGGATCAGATCTTGAGTTAGTATTGCAAAAGCCAATTTTAATTGAAATATAAGTAAATTACTAAATATCAAAAGTAAAAATCTCAGTTTCATTGTCGGTATTATTAAGCTTTAAGGTTTCATTTAAATCTGATTGAAGGGTTGTTTTAATAATATCTTGAGCAACATTAGGGTTTAAGGCCTGTTTGAATTCAGGGTTTTTTTCTGCATATGCCCGGATAGTTCTTTTAACTGTACTTAACAATGCCTCTGGTGTTGAGATAGTAATGAATTCTTTGTTTTCCTTTTTTCTGGCAAGGTTAAGTAAATCACGGGAGTTATGAAATTTTGTTGGATGAGTTATTGCTATTCCTCGTAAAGGTAGTTCTTCTCTTGGTACAATATTTTGATATGTATCAGGGTTCAACATCCTGATATCATTATCTCCATCTCCAGCAACTATTACAAGATCGTTTTCTTCTTTAGCTTTTTTAACTATTTTTGTTATGTCATAAGCTTTTGATACTGGCATATTATCTATGATAGGAACTATTCTTAATGTAGGCATGAATGCATTAGCATTATCTTTTAGATTCTTTTTAAGAGAAAATTTTATGTTTCTTTCATAAAGAGCTGTTCTGATATCATTATTTATTACGCTAAGGTTATGATGACTGAAATGGCTACCTTCTTCTGGCAATAATCTAATAAAGAAATTGAATTCGCCGCCATCAATTATAACTGCAACATTTCCTCTTTGATGTTTTTTCCTGAAGTCTTTTAGTTTGCCAATGCCTTCACTTCCAAAATCTTTAGACTCGTCGAAAACCCTAAACCCCTTGTCATTAAGAGCTTTTGTTACTGTATCTTTTATAAATTGATAATTCCAGTTTGTTTTATCAATTATTTCCTGTCTTTTATCTAAATTTAATGAATAATTTTGGAATCTTGCAGACTCTTTTCTGTCAGTGTTACCTTTGCCGATAATGAAACCAAACATTTTTTTGATTCTATTCAAAGCATTCTCATTATCTTTAGCTACTGGATTCACTTCTTCCCTGGCTATTTCAAATAAATCACCACCATCATTGACAGCTACTTTCTCTGGTAATACATAGAAATGGCATTTTGAATTAAGATTAGCAATAACATTCAAGAATTTTGAAATATTCTGGCCGGTTGAAATATTTAATTGAACTGTTCCCTGAGACTTTTCTAAAAATTCTCTAAATCTGTTAAACCTTTTACTAAGAGCTTTTCTACCCCCCTGTTTTGTTACCTGGGAATTTAACTCGGTACGGTTTCTGTATGGAATAAAGGTTCCATCATTATCAAACCACAAATAAACTTTACCGGCTCCAAAGGATACACGGTTCTTATCCGGGGTTATATTTAAATTGTTTGAAAGAGGAGATAACATATTTAAATTCAATCGAGAAGAAACTAACTTAATTTTATAAGGTTGCTGAAAATAAAAATTGCTTGTTCAACGTTATTTGATAACGCTTTGTAAAAAAAAATAAGAGAACTCTATATAACAGATTTGTTAATAAGTATTAGGGATTAACACTAACAATAGTTCTCTGCTATTTTAGTTTTTTGAGAATTTATATTTATGAAAAAGTCTTATACCAATACACGAAAGTAAACGATATATGGCTTTAAATTACTTTCAAGGATCAGTATATTTAAAAAATACTGAATTTACACCCTGCAACCTCCTCGCTGATTACTGATTTGCAATCTGGGCTATGTATAAAACATAGTGTCAATACATTAGTATCAATAAGATAAATTTACTAATAATATTCAAAGTTATTAATTTTATTCATTGGGCTTTAAATTGCCCTTTGTTTTTCTTCTTATATCTGTAATTTTATTTCTAACAGCTATTGCAACATCGGTTGTTTGCTGTTTAAAATTATCTTTATCAAATTTATCAAAGCTTATACCGGGTAAAGATGATAGTGGTACCTGATCAATTTTTAATACTAAAGAGCTTTTCTGGCCTTTCGGAACTCTTGGTGCTGTTAGTTCCTGTTCAACATATTTAGCATTACCGCTTAATGAGAAGGCTTTAAATTGATCATCATGAGAGTTTCTGTAAATACTTCTCATAACATATACTTTATCTGAACCTTCAACAGCAAATAGAGACCAATTAGCTTCAGAGTCTAGTGCTCCTACCATACCACCTTCTTTAGAAGGGTCTAAAAACATAAATCTATTATTTTTGTCTATTTGCCATTGATCCTGACCATATAAAACAACATCTTTAACTTCACGAGAGGTTATTTCTGTATCTGTAGATTTAGCTTTAACTGCGTCTTCATATTTTTTTATAAATGGTAGTTCTGTTGGAAAAACAGCCAATGCTTTTTTGCCATCAGGAACTTTGAAAGGGGCTACTGCCCATGGTGCTAACCTGGTATTGTCATTATTGTTTTGGGTCTGAACAGCAATTATAACAGAAGAATCAGTTGGGTCAATTGCAATCAGGCCCCTGTTTTTGACATTGTAGCCATCGCCAACTGTAGTGCTTTTTGTGTCAAACATTATAGCCTGGTTGCTTTTATCAGCTGACAGGTTGACTAAACCTTTTATAGAATTTTCATCTGGAGGCCATTCTCTTGATATTGGTAATTTACCCCAGTTATTCTGATCTGCTGGGTCGAGAAATCTGACTCCATCGCCGATAATTAATTTGTTATCATCCTTCATCTGGCATTTTTGTTCAAGTTCGTCTCTTGTTATAAACAAATTACCCTGTTGAGAGTTTGTAATTTGAACGTGTGCATTTTTATCAACAGTTATTTTGTTTGTTGATGAGTGGTCTTTTGTATTTATAGCATTAATTTTAATTGAATCTGATGAATTAATAATATTACTTTTCCAGGCTTTGCAAGAATTATCACTCAGGCTTTCTAAAGTAGAATTAACATAATGCAAAAACCTTGAAGCATCATTAAGGTTAAAAGCATTGTTTATTTCGAAATTAAGTCTGAGATTTGTTAGGCTATTACTGGTGCCACAGAAGTTTATTTTGCCAAATGTAACAGGATAGTAGCCACAGGTAACACCTGAATTGTTTAAATTGGATGAAACCTCTTTCAATTGGCTTTGAAAAGAAGTTGAATTAGACTTGAGAAAAGGAATACATTTGTGTTGAGTGGGGTGAATTGGTTTAATCATAATTGTATCAATATAAATTCATAATTTGGGTATAACTATTTATTATAATGCAGTAAATTTAAAAAGTTGCTAGTGAAAAATTATTAATTTAATTAATTATTTGAATAATAGCTTGAAATGTTGATAATATCTAAATAATCAAATTTAACGGGTTAAATATTTATTGTAGAAATAATTTCTTTATCATAGACTTTCTTTTAAATAAAAGTTATTGATCAATACAATTAAAATGGTATTAAAAATGTTTATCTCAAATAAATTGGCCAAATCTATTAATAGTTATCAATTCAATAAACTAACCACTTTTGTCACAGTTATACTATTAGTTTTATGTTTATCAATAAGTTCGTGTGCAAAAAAAGCTGAAGATAAGAAACCTCCCGGAGTACCTGTTCAGATTGAACAGTTAAAACTTGATGATATAGAAAATTATTCAGAATATATATCAACGTTGATTTCAAGGAAATCGATTGATATTTTACCACGAGTTGAAGGCCCTATTGATAAAATATTTGTTAGAGATGGTGATAGGATCTCAAAAGGTACTGTCATTATGACAATAGAGTCTTCGGAGCAAAAGGCTGGATATTATTCTGCTAAAGCTAAAAGTGATGCTGTTAATAAAGAAATTAAGCAGGCTAATACAACATTGGAATCATATAAAGCTCAGGTTGAAGCAGATGAATCCGAATTAGAATTGGCTAAATTAACTTATGACAGAACCATGGCGTTATTTGAAAAAGGTTCTGAAACGCAAGCACAATTAGATCAGGATACAAATACATATAATAAAGCTAAAGCTGAATTAAGGTCATCTAGAGAACAGGTCAATACCCAAAAATTATTACTTGAAGAAAAACAATCTGATTATGTTCAGGCCAAAGAAACTGAAAAACAGCAGTTTGTTCAGTATGATTATTATGCTATTAAAGCCCCATTTGATGGCATAGTTGGGTATATACCTGTAAAAATTGGTGATTATGTTACACCACAAACAACATTGACAAGTTTAACTGAAAATAACCAACTTGAAGTTCAAATTGCTGTTGATGCATCATTAAAAAGCAAGTTAAAAGAAGGTATGAAAATAAAGATTGTAGATGAAGACAAAAATGTTTTATCTGTTGCAGATATATATTTTATTTCTCCTAAAGTTAATCTGAATAACCAGACTATTCTTGTTAATGCAATTGTTAAAAATGATGAGAATCTTTTTGAAGCTGGAGAAGTTATAACTGCAAGGCTTGTATTGGATATAGAAAAAAGATTGGCAGTGCCAACTGAATCGGTTGTTAATTTTGCAGGGCAAGATTATGTCTTTTTAGTTCAGAAAGAAAAAGGGGTTAATATAGCAAAACAAACAGCCGTCACACTGGGAGACATTCAAGACAATAGGTATGTAGTCAAGGATGGGCTTAAAGAAGGTGATACGGTTATTACTTCTGGGGTTCAGAAATTAAAAGACAATACGCCAGTTATTACTCAAGCAGATCAAAAACAAAAAGGTAGTACTCCAGTTAATGTTCAGAAGAATAAATAATAATGAATGTTGATTTTTTTATAAAACGTCCAATTTTTACATCAGTTTGCTCTTTTATAATAATAATTGCAGGATTAATTTGTATTCCGTTATTACCTGTATCTAAGTATCCTGAATTAACACCACCGTTGATAACGGTTACCTCCAACTATACTGGTGCAAGCTCAGAAGTGGTAGAAACTACAGTTACCACACCACTTGAGCAAGCCATTAATGGTGTAGAAGATATGAAGTACATGACTTCTCAAAGTAGTAATGATGGTTCTAGTGTTATTCAAATAACTTTTAATCTGGGTAAAGATAAAGATATTGCTGCAGTTGATGTTCAAAATAGAATATCTTCAGTTATGGGCACTTTGCCAGAAGAAGTCAAAAGAACCGGGACAACTATTTCTAAAAAATCAACTTCTATTGTAGTTGCTTATGGTTTTTATACTGATAATGATGAATATACTAATACATTTATTAGTAATTATATCGATAAATATGTTAGCGATGCAGTTAAAAGGATTGAGGGTGTTGGTGACGCCACAATAGTTGGTGAAAGAAAATATTCAATGAGAGTATGGCTTGATTCAAACAAGCTTGCCGCTCGTAACTTAACTGCTGATGATGTCATTAACGCTATTTCGGAACAGAATGTTCAGGTGCCTGCCGGTCAAATTGGTGCACCTCCCAATTTTGATAAGCAGAAATATCAGATGAGTATTCAGGTTCAGGGTCGCCTGGTAAAGCCAGAAGATTTTGGAAAGATTGTTATAAAAATTGGCGAAGATGGTTCGCTTGTAAAAATAAATGATATTGGTCGTGTTGAACTTGATTCAGAAGATTATAGTACAGTATTAAGGTTTAACAGAAAAAATTCAGTCGGTTTATTGGTATATCAGCTGGCAGATGCTAATGCCCTTCAGGTATTTGATGACTGTCAGGAAAAAATGGAAGAACTGGCAAAATCTTTTCCTCCCGGACTTAAATATAAAGTTGCTTTTGAAACAACATCAGTTGTTGAAGAATCAATTGAAGAGGTAATATTTACTTTATTTTTATCAATATTGTTAGTAGTAGCAGTAATATTTCTGTTTTTACAGTCGTGGAGAAGTACATTAATACCTGTAATTACAATTCCAGTATCATTAATAGGAACATTTGCAATATTGAAAATTTTTGATTTTTCAATAAATACACTAACATTATTTGGTATTGTGCTGGCAACGGGTCTTGTTGTAGATGATGCAATAGTTGTGATTGAAAATATTGAAAGGAATATGGAGGAAAAGGGTTTAAGCCCCATTAAAGCTGCTTCTGTTGGGATGAAAGATGTAACAGGTGCTGTAATTGCAGCTACATTAGTATTGGGAGCCGTATTTTTGCCTGTTGCAGCCTTCCCTGGAACTGCCGGTCAGCTATATAAACAATTTGCGCTTACCATAGTATTTTCTGTTTGTATATCATTATTTAATGCCCTAACATTAACCCCTGCTTTATCTGCTTTGCTGCTTAAAAAAGGTGGTACAGAGATGGGCGGATTTATGAAAAAGGTTGATAACATTATCAACGGCACAAGGGATAAGTATTATAGCGTTTTAAAACAGACTGTAAAATACAAAGCGGTTGTTGTTGCATTATTCTTAATTATGCTCGGAGCTACATATTATTTATTAAAAACTGTTCCAACAGGCTTTGTGCCAACTGAGGATCAAGGATATTTTATTACTACTGTTCAGGGGCCTGAAGGTACATCTATAAACTATACTATTAACATTATTAAAGAAATTGAAGATATTATTTATTCTAATCCAGAAGTTACAGATACATTTGCTTTTGCTGGTTATAGTTTTACTGGCAATGGACCAAATAAAGCAGCTATATGGACAACGCTTAAACCAATTAAGGAGCGAAAAGAAAAGAATCAGTCTGTAAGTGCAGTTATACAGAGTATCAGGGGTAAAATGATGGCGCTTTCTGGTGCGCTTGTTGTGCCTTTTGAACCTCCTTCAATATCTGGCATAGGAAACGTTGGAGGTTTTCAATTTCAACTTCTTGATTTTGGAGGCCATACTCTCGATGATTTGTCAGCACAGGCAAAGAATTTTGTTGGAGAGGCCAGTCAATCAAATGTTTTGCAATCTGTATTTACAGGTTTTACTGCAAACAGTCCGCAGCTATACATAACTGTTGATAGAGATAAAGCAAAAAGATTAAATATCTCTATTAGCGATATATTTGATACTTTTCAAGTATTTTTAGGTTCTAAATATGTTAATGACTTCAACTATCTTGATAGGGTTTATAGAGTATATGCACAGGCAGATAAAGCATATAGAGATAAACCCAGCGATATAAAAGAATTTTATATTAGGTCTAATGCTTCTGAAGTTCTAACGCCTTTATCTTCTCTTGTTAATATCAAAAAACAATTCACAGCTCAAACTATATCTCATTTTAATTTGTATAGATCTGTTGAAATAGATGGAGCCAATTCTCCTGGTTATAGTTCCGGTCAGGCAATACAAGAAATGGACAAAATTGCCGATAATATACTGCCTACCGGTTATTCATATCAGTGGGCTGGAATATCTCTAGAAGAATTAAAAGCTGGCCAGCAGGGAATTATAATTTTTGGATTAGGCTTGTTGTTTGTGTTCCTTGTTTTAGCAGCACAATATGAGAGTCTGGTTGATCCGTTTGTGATTATTCTTGCTGTTCCACTGGCTATATTTGGAGCTTTATTTGCACAGCATATTCGTGGATTAGATAATGATGTTTTCTGTCAAATAGGTCTGGTTATGTTAATAGGCCTTGCCTGTAAGAATTCAATACTTATTGTTGAATTTGCCAATCATCTGGTTGATCAAGGAAAAGATCCATTGACAGCTGTAACTGAGGCTGGAAAGGTTAGATTCAGGCCAATTATGATGACAAGTTTTGCTTTTATACTTGGAATCTTTCCTTTAGTAGTTGCATCTGGTGCTGGGGCCGCTAGTAGAATTTCCATGGGCACAGCAGTGTTTGGAGGCATGTTTGTTTCTACATTTTTAAGTCTATTTATTGTACCTGTTTTATACCTGGTCGCTAAAGATATACAGATAAAAATACATGGGGGATTACCTCGTAAAAATCTATAATAAAGGATATTCTTTAAACTATTTATGGTAAATCTTATGAGTAAACGATTAATAAAAAACATTATTTTAATATCACTCTTAACTATTACTTTTAATAGTTTTATATTATTTTCATTCGCTGAAGAAACCAATGTTATAGAGTTTAACCAGTACAGTAATGTCGATTTAAAAAAAGCAATAGATATTGCATTAAACCAAAACAGAACACTTCTCCAGGAATATGAAGATAACAAAATCTATAAACTAAAAGTAAAAACAGAAGTTACCAATTTTTTACCTGTTTTTCAGGCCTCTAATGATTATAAATATAATTCTAACGTAAATAGACGCTTATTATATTCATCTTTATCTCCATCCAGGTCAATAATAAGAAGTCAAAATGAAACAGTTGTAGGTGTATCACAGCCAATATCAGATCTATATAAAACCAGTCTTAATTACAGAATAGCAAAAGAAAATTATAATGTTTCTATGCTTAACACTACGCTTCAGAAAGAAACAGTAATAGATGATGTTTCAGGTCTTTATTTTGATATTTTAAAGCAGATTAGAACTATAAAATACAATAAAGAAAATGTGTTATCTTTAGAGGGTTATTATAAAATAGCTAAAGACCGCTTTGATCACGGAGAAGCTCTTGCTAGCGACTATTTAAAAATTCAGGTAGAAGTTGATAACGCAAAACACGATTTATATGTTGAAGAAAATAAATTACAATTACTTTTAACTAAGTTTAAAAATGCTCTGGGAGTTGATTTAGAACAGGATATTAATATTGTTGAAAATTTTAAAGAAGATGACATTGCTAGCAAATCTTTAGAAGAACTAGGTTTAATTGCTCTGGAAAACAGGCCAGATTTAAAACAACAGGAGAGAAATGTTACTATTGCAAGATTAAACAAAAAACTTTCCTGGGCTGAATATATACCGAGTGTTAACTTTTCAGTTAGTTATGTGCATGATTATGGTTCTAATTTCAGTGTAAAAGATAATGTTCTTTTGTGGGTTAGTGCTTCATACGATTTCTGGAAATGGAACCAGCGCTATTATGGAGTTAAACAGCAAAAATCTGAAATAACTAAAACGGAATTGGCTTTAAAAGATTATGAAAATCAAATAATAATTGACGTTCAAGATCAGCTAAATACTGTAAATGAAGCAAAAAATTTGATAGATGTTTCAAGAAATACTGTTAAATACTCTGAGGAAAGTTTAAGAATAACTAAAAATAGGTTTGAAGTAGGTTTAGCACTTGCTATTGATTTATTGAATGATCAGAGTAACCTTCTTAATTCTCAGGTGCAACTTGCTTCGTCTGAGCTTGATTATCAAAAAAGCCTTGTAACTCTTAAGAAAACATTAGGAATACTGGCCCCTGAACAATAAGAATTATTTAGATATAATTTTATCAAGCCTTTTGTATATATTGCTACCAGCAAAACTTAATTTAGATGCTTTTTGTTTTTCAACAAAATCTTTTTTGTTAAGAATATATTCATTATATTTATAATCTTTATCTTTATATTCGCTTAAATCAACTTTCATATCACTTTCTAATAAGTTGATAGCTACTTGTTGATTGGCTTTAATAAACCTTGGATGTGTTATATTATCGTTGTTATAATACCAGTCTGCTGCCATAATATATAAAGGTATTAATTCATGTGTCCTTGATTTATCATTCATTACCTTCCAAATGGTTCGAGCTCCTGTCGGGCCATCAATATCAATTTGTGGAAGTTTATTTTTCAAAACTCCTTTTGATTTTTCGGCAAACCATTGAAAGAAAATATCTTCATCTTCATAAACACTGCCGAAATTATTATGTCTTCCTTTGCCATTCATAAAATCTTTATCAAGTAATAATACATAAAATTGATTTATAGGATACTCAGTCAGGTTTTGAGAAAGTAAAGGTGCCTTGTTTTCAGAGCCATTAAAAGCAACAATAGACCTGATAAACTTATCTTCATTCAAGCCAGTGTTAAAATTGGCTTTATTGCTTGACATAAATGAAATATTAGTTATGTTATTATTTTTAACATTATTATTACTTAAGATTTGATTATTTATACTCTCTGATAGTGCCTTTAAATTGATCATTATTTACCTTTAATAAGATATAGTTTGAAAACAATTCCGTTGTTTTTCAAATACCTCTAAAAGTAATTTTTTGCTAAAAAAGTGAAATTTCATTTACAAGTGTTAACAAATTTGTTGTATTGCTTTGATCAAGGCTTTTTTAACCATAATAGTGACAGAAATCACATATTTATGTGTTGAAAACCACTGAAATAACAAACAAATATTCTTAAAATAAGATCAGGAGTTTTGAAAATCGCAAATTAATGACAGAAAATTTCGTTTTATCGCAAGCACAAACAGAAAGGAAAAAGTAATGGGGAAGATTAATAACGGGCTGCAACTTTGTAATTTTACAAAAATAGTTGCAGGTTTCGCACTTGTTTATAGTATTTCCGTTAGTCCTACCTGTGCGCAACAAATAACCACAACAGGTTTAACAAACACAACACTTCATACAAATGGTAATTTGACGGATGTTACTACGGAGACAATAAAAGGTAATTATGCTTTCAACTCTTTTGGCAGATTTAATGTTGAAGCTGGCAAAACTGTCAATTTAGTCGTTCCAGCTAAAGTGCAAAATTTAATTAATGTTGTTCATGATGAAGCTTCTATGATTAATGGCATTTTAAATTCATTAAAAGATAACAAAATAGGAAGTAATATTGTACTTGTTAACCCTCATGGTCTAACAGTAGGAATTCAGGGAGTTGTTAATGTAGGTGGTTTATTAGCTGTTACGCCAACAGAAAAATTTGTGGATTCCTTTTTTAACAGTCCAGGTAATCCTGATCCTGTTGCTGTAATTAACCTTCTTAACGGTAATGCACCTGTTAATGAAAATGCTAAATTTACTAATGAAGGACAAATTAATGCTATAAAAAACATAGAAATTGCTTCTGGAATTTTTATTAACAAAGGTATTATTAATACTGATGCAGTTTTTGAAATTAATGACAATGGTTTCTCCTCTGTAGTAAACACTAATATGTTTAAGGAAAAACAGGAAATGACTATTAAAAATGGTCAGGTTATTATTAAGGCAATGCAAGACGTCATAAATTCAGCTGATTTTGATAATGAAAACATGAAAAGCCAACAAATTGCCAGCATTAACTCAAGGAATGTTAATGTCATAGCTGGTAATAATATTAATGGTGATCATTATGGAGTTATAAATGCTTCAGGTAACATTGTTCTGAATTCAAAATCTGGTCAGATAGGAGAAAATGAGAATCATTTTAATATCAGGGAATTTAATAAAGCTACAATTTCAGCTACAGCAAGAAATGATATTTTTATTAATGAGTTAAATTCCAAAATGAATGTTAAAACTATAAGAAGTAATCTTGGAGATGTAAATTTAACAGCTTATAAAGATATTATTGATGCAAAAAAAGACTTCACTGCAAATATAATTGGTAATAATGTTACTCTATTATCAAAAAAGGGCTCAATAGGAGAAAAAGAAACATTTGTACATATTAATTCAGGTCCATTAGCAGGCACTACTGTTGCTAGAGATCAGCATCTTAATATTGATTCAAACGATAGTTTTAACGCTTCAGCCCTTAAAGGTGATATTTATGTTAAAGAAAAAAATGGTGATTTAAATATTGGTAAAGTTTATTCTGGTAAATATGTTGAACTAAAAAGCAGAAATAATATTTTAGATAGTAATGTTGAAGGTGATACTTCTATTTTTGCTAATTCAATGTATTTAGATTCTGAGTTTGGAAATATAGGAGACGTTGATAACCCTGTAGATATTCAGACAAACTATAATTCTGAAAATGGCTGGTTGGCTGCATATTCAAGGGATGGTTTTATTAATGTTAATAATACTGAAGGTGACCTATTATTGAACTTTATAGGTACATATGATACAGCTAAAATATCTTCTGAAGGCAGTATAGTTAATTCTAATCTACCCTATAATGAAGCTTCAATATATGCTCAAAATATTATCTTAACTTCTAGATCAGGCAATATTGGAGGCAATAATGCCAAGTTGAACGTTGATACTGAAGAGAGGGGTTATTTAAGGGCATATGCTTTAAATGGGATAGTTGATATCGTTGAAATAAGTGGCGATTTAAGAGTAGATGAGATAATCGCTCCTCAAATGGTTGATATATTTGTTGCTAATGGGAGCTTATATTCAGCCAGCAGTGAAATAGCTAATATAACAAGTGATACAATTTTTTTATGGGCAACCAACCAGGTTGGAACAGCTTTTAATCCACTGGTAATTGATTGTGCAGGATATAATGAAGCCAGATCGCCCGGTGAAGATTATATACTAAATATAAATGATAATTAAATGCTCACCATTCAGCTAATACTTGTGTACCCGGGTTTGCCCGGGTTTTTGTTTGCCTGAAGAGTATATATCTATGTATTTTTTATTAAGATAGTTGACAAGGTGTTTTATATTTAAATCTTCGCCGGTAGCTTTTTTCAAAACTTCTTGCGTTGTTTTAATTTCACCGTCTTTATAAATATTTTTTGTTAACCATTCTGTCAGAACATTAAGATTTCCTGTTGAAATTTCTTTTTCAATATCTATACCCTGTTTGCCAAGGTCTGTTTTAGCAGCCTGATAGAATTGAGCAGACATTAGATTCCCCAGGGCATATGTTGAAAAATATCCACCTATAAAGCCGATAGACCAGTGGATATCTTGCAAAACACCTCTTTTATCGCAATCAGGTTTAATGCAAAGGTATTCATCTGTTTTGTTTCCCCAGATTTCAGGTAAATTATTTATTAGTTTACTTAGTTCAGAATCATCTTTAGTTTCAAGCATTTTTCTTTCTATTTCATGCCTGAGTATAGGATGAAGGTTGTATGTTACTTCATCAGCTTTAACTCTTATTAATGATGCTTGAACTTTATTTATTGCTTTATAAAAATCTTCTAAAGAAACATTTTTTAATTCCGGTGAAATTTTTTGAAGCTCAGGATAGTAATGGGTCCAGAAAGGCTTGCTGGTACCGATTAATTTTTCCCATAAGATAGCCTGTGATTCATGAAGGGCATCACTGGCATCACATAAACCTGTTCTTGCAAGAGACTCATCAGCTTTTTGATGAACTAAACCATGACCGGCTTCATGCATAGCTGCCAACAGCTGGAACATAAAATCTTTAAGACTTAAGGCCCCTTTATTGCCAGAAATTGTAATTCTGACATCATAAGGAGAAGATACTTTAAAAGATCTTGGATGAAATGATGTAGCCATTTTGCCACGATTAAAATTGAATCCCATATCAGTTAAAATGCTTTTATATAATTCAGTAGCTTTTTCAGGGTCTACATTGGCAGATAAAATATGTTCGGCCTTTTTGTCAAATTCTGGAGATTTTGAAGCATCTATATTGTTTTTAAGTAATATTAAATGTGGTTTAAGTTCCTCAAATATTTTATCCAGTTTTTCAGATGTCATTCCAGGTTCAAATCTTTCGAGGAGTGCGTTATAAACAGATTTATCAGGATCAATGGCTTTAGCAATATCCTTTTTAGCTCTGATGACTTCTTCGAGATATGGAGCAAACATGTCAAAATTACTATCTTTTTTTGCGTCAGGATAAACTCTACTAGCTTCAGCCAGAGCATTAGAAAGTTTCTCTGTTAATAAGGATCCTGTTTTAAGTGAATCAATGTGTTTTGCATGCCATTTCCTAAGCATAGCCTTATCCCTGGGGCTTAGTTTTTTAGGGTCATCAAGTAATTTATTCATTACCTGACCAAATTTTTTATTTCTTATTTTTTCCTGAAATATATTTTCAAGTGTTGTTGCGTGCTTAGATCTGGATTCACTGGCTTCAACGGGTATTCCACCGCTCAACCTATCCCATTCAGCAAGGTATTTCATACTCTGGATATCTTCAATAACACCGACTTGTTTGTAAAATTCTGCCAGTAGTATTTTATGTTCAATGTTTTTTTTAACGTTGTTACCGAAGCTTATTAATTTGTTATGGTAAAAATTTGCAGGTTTTTGTTTGATGCTTGAAATTTCTAAAGTATCAAAATTAGACTTAAAAGAAATATTTTTATTATTTGTGGTGTTTGATTCAGGCTTGATAATCTTTAAAACACCACTATTGTCGACCTGCATAGTTAAAGCCTTAAAAGTTGAAATGTGACTTCGATAGATTAAAGTAAGCTAAATAAGAATTATTGCTAAAAGGATACTGGCTTTTAACAATAGTTTATATTGTAAGTGTAACACTATAAACTAAGCAACTTTTTGGTTCTGAATTAAATAGCTATCTTCTGCTGAAGATTGCAGGTATAATAGTTGAATGCTATTTTTTAATACTTCATTATCATATAATACATTCCCAAATTTCTTTATAAAATCTTCTTTATATTTGGGGGTAATCACATCATATTCATAAAAGTCTACAAATCTTTTCTGGAAAGCTAGAAACATTTTTTCGTTATTATTAAGATCTTCCTGCAATAACAGAGTATTTATATTATCTCTAAATTGTTTTGCGGCATCTAAAGTTTGTTTTTTAAAGGCAAGTGCTTTTATTTGCAAGCCATCAAATGATGCACATAGTGATTTATGGTCTAAATAATCCATAAATATTTTTGATATTTCCAGTTCGGCCATTTTTTTAGAAGGATTTCGAAATATTTTAGCCTGTAGTCTTTCATATTTTATTGATTCTTTAAGTTGCTTACATTGTTCAGTTGTTAATTTATTATTATCAATACCTTTGCTCATTTCTTCATAAAATAAATCAGCTCTTTTACTGTGGTAATCACTCCTTAATTTAAGGTAATCTATAAAAAATCCCAGTGCTTTTTCTTTGCCATCAGACTTTGTACGTTCAAAATAAGTTGGTAGAATAGTGTGAAAATCAAAAAATCTAACATTTGAAGGTGGCCAGAAAGCTGGGTGTTGATAGAAATCATCACCATATTTAATGTTATATGGTTCTACAAACTGATCAAATATAAACGATGATCCAAAATCTATAATACCAACCTGATTATCGTTTGTCATAATATTATTATCTCTCAGGTCACAATGCATAATTCGGGCTTTATCAAGTACAAACATTTCATTTAAAAGAGAATTAAGTTGTTGTTTTGTAATATGCATACTATCTAAAGGTATTCCTTTGACTCTTGTTGTTATCAGGGCATATAGCCCGTCGTCAATTTTTAATCTTGCAACTAATTTCTGGTTATGAGTTCCCTTTAGAGGCATTTGTTTTAATATATTGCTTTCATTTTCAAAATTGCAGTTTAAATCAACAGGTATACCTTTTTTCTTTTCTGTATGAGAAAGTTTAACTGTAATATTTAAATCTGGAATTAAAAATACTTTACCCTGATAACCGGTTCCGAGTTCTCTAAAAAGTAAATGTTTAGATAGTCTATTGTTTTTGAAATCTTGAATAAATCTTTGCAGGCGTTGATTAACTTCAGGGGTGAATAATTTATCATTTTTATCCAGAACTTCATAAGAACAACTAGTAAATCTATCTCCGCTGGTATTTCTACCAAAAGATACAGGTAAAGTTTGAGCAAAGAAAATCTGCTTATTCTCTTTGCCATTGATTAATGGTTGGTTAGCATACCTTGTATTTGTAGATACTATTACCATTTAACCTGCTTTGAAATTTTTTGTGAAGAAAAGAGATAACTATTACCTGAGTTATTTTTAAAAGATTCCTGAAGGGTTAAAAGTGATAGTTGGTTTTAAATTATTAACAAAAATTTATGAAAACTTTTTCATTTAAAACATATGCTCTATTAAACTTTGACAATAAATTAAAGCCTATTGAACTATAACTGACATTGAAGTGTTATTTATATTACTGGGATTGTTATCAATAATGCTGTCGGGGTTTAAATGGCTGAGGATTAACAATGAAATAATTGATATTATAAGAATTAATATATTTGTCTTCATTGCTATTACTCCTGATAAATTGGTTCTAACAAGAAAGTATTTTATAATGCAATTTAAAAAAAATCAGTGATTGCCATTACAAAAAAGATAATATACAACAAAAATTCTATTTATTCTGATTCAAAGATTTTTGGGGTTCATAAACTATAAAGCCTAAAATTATTATTGCAATGAAGCTGATAGCAAGTATCAATAAACCATTAGTATTATTATAATTAGATGTAGTTATACTGGTTTTTAAGGTTGGTATTGTCCATTGAAGAAAGTATGCTTGAACAAAAGTTATTATACCTATAATAGTAACAAAGAAAAGGCTATGAAGTATTGTAAACCTGAATAGATCACCTTCTTTTCCTGTCAGGCCTGTTGATGATGCACCTATAACAAGGCTCTGTGGAGAAATCATTTTGCCAGCACAGCCACCGGAGCTATTGGTTGCAACAGTTAAAACCGGATTTATATCCATTGATTCTGCTGTTACTCGTTGCATATTGCAAAATAATGCATTGGAGGAAGTGTCACTTCCTGTTATCATAACCCCTAGCCATCCTATAAAAGGAGATATAAAAGGAAATACTGTGCCTGTTAGGCTTAATACCATGCCAAGCGAGGTTGTCATACCTGACCAGTTTGCTGCATAAGCAAAACCAAGAAAACAGGCTATTGTTAAAAGGGCCGATTTTAGATTTATTAAAGTTTCAATAAAGATTTTTGCAAACTCTTTATAACTTATGCCCAGTATAAATGCAGATATTATGGAGGTTATAAGTATTGAGGTACCTGTTGCTGAAAGCCAGTTGAAGTTAAATACTGCTTCTAAAGGTTTGCCTGATATTAAAATCATTTGATTTATTGGTTCTAATACTATTTTAAAGGATGTTAGATCCAGTATATTTTTTACAGGTTTAATGCTCCAGTCTGAAATAATTATTGTTAATATTATATATGGCGACCAGGCTTTTAAAACTGTTTTAAAAGAGTGTTTATTCTTAATAATATCTGCTTCTGATTCATTTTCAAACCTCCATAAGCTTTTAGGTTTCCAGAATTTTAGTAAAATTACAAGACTTACCATTGAAACCAGTGCCGAAATGATAGCAGGTAACATAGGCCCTAAAAACTGTGCAGATAAAATCTGTGCCAGTGAATATGATAAGCCACTAACAAGTATTGCAGGCATTACTTCTTTGGCACCTTTCCACCCTGACATAATAAAAACCAGCCAGAAAGGCACAAAAGCAGATAATATAAATAGCTGCCTGCTTACAGCCTGACTGATTATATGAGCATCTATTCCTCCAACAGCACCAGCTGTAATAACTGGTATGCCAACAGCACCAAATGCAACAGGTGCAGTATTAGCTATAAGGCATAGGCCAGCAGCATATAACGGTTTAAAACCAAGACCTGCTAGCATAGCTGCTGTTATTACGACAGGTGCTCCGAATCCGGCAACACCTTCTATAAAGGCCCCAAAAGAAAATGCAATTAATATTGCCTGTATCCTTCTGTCATTTGTAATGCCTGCTATAAAATCTTTTATTATCTGAAAATATCCAGATTTAACAGTAAGGTTATATAAGAATACGGCTGTTAGCACTATCCAGCCAATAGGCCAGAGACCAAATAAAGCACCATAAAGAATAGAAAAGAAAGAATATTCTAATGGCATTTTAAAAGCTACTACTGAAATAATTAGTGTGATAATAAGAATGATTATTCCAACTATGTGACCTTTTAATTTAAAAATTGCTAAAGCTGTAAATAAGAAAATAATTGGTATTGCTGCAACCAATGCGGATAAAAAGATATTATCGTAAGGATTAGTAACTTGTTCCCAGTATAACCCGTCACAAATTTTTTCCAAAAGTACTCCCTACTTTTTCCAAAAACTTTATATAGCTTAATATAGACTATTATTTTTTCTACTACATTCTTTTATTAACTTTAAATTTTATACTATTTAAATTTGATTTAAACGTAATTTAAATTGCATTTAAATTATAATCTATTATACCTATAAGCTAAAACTCTCTATCGTTTTATCTTTAATATCGTCATTAATTCCAATATACCTAAGCGTAACACTAGGTGATGAGTGATTAAAAATATTTTGCAAGATTGCTATATCCTTAAATTGCTGATAATGATGATAACCAAAAGTTTTTCGTAAAGTATGCGTTCCTATTCGCTCTTTGATACCGACTTTTTTAGCTACTTGATTAATTATTCTATATGCTTGGACTCGTGTTAATGCTTTATTATTACCTTGTCTACTTTGAAATAAATACTCATTCTCAGACATAGCTTTAATATACTTATCTATATATTGTTTTAGGTTTATATTGATTAAGAAACGCTTTTCTTTACCTGTTTTATCTTCTTTAATGGTAATATGCGTATTATCTTTTACGCTAATAACCTTTAATTTAAGAATGTCTGAGATTCTTAAACCTGTATTAATACCTAATACAAACAAAATATAGTCTCTATAACCTGTTTTTAATAATTCATTTTTTACACATTCAATAGTTTCTTTATTTCTAATTGGTTGCACAAATTCCATATATTTAAACTCCAATTTTTTATTAAATTTAACCGTTATGATACATTGAGTTTTCTTTATTAAAGCAATAAGTTACATTCACGCACTAAAATAAATAGTAAAATTAGCCTAAAAGCCTTATGATCCTTATATTTAAAACATGTTTTCTCGATGTAACTCAATTTCTATTGTGTTACACAGACACAATTATAAATATCAAATCAGTCACTATTTTTTTAACTATCTTCAAATGTCTCCAGTAAGGATTTACTACAAATATAATTCATACCTACTGGAGTCATTATTTATTTAATTATCAATGTTCAATAAAATACCTGGTTAATTATTTATTCCTTATAGACCAAAGTAACGAGCTATCAACCCGTTACTTTTTTGGTTTATATTAAATTAAAATCAAGCTGCAATTTCTGAATCCTTATTTCTCTCTAATTCTACATCACTAGGCAAGTTTGATTCTAAATTATCAATATCGGATAGCATTAGATCGTTTCTTTCTTTTAGTACCTCAAAAAAATTAACCCAATCTTGATTTTCTACATTCATATCTTTTCTTACGTTATCACCATAATAACCAGCTAATATAGCAATTCTTAATAGCGAATCATTAGTCAATAATGAACATATTACTCTATTAATCCGTTTTTTTGCTTCAATCATATCTGTGTTACTTACTATTACTTGCTTTTTATCCATTTGTGCAATCATAATTTACCTCTTTCCTTATACTAATTTCAATAACCGTTATGTTTTTATAGTTATCCATCTATCTTTTTAAGAATGTGGAAATTACTAACAATGATCTTTATTATAATGCCACAAGTTATCTATCAATAAAGCATTATTATCAGCTCTTTTATCAGGTGTAATAGTTTCAACATAAAGTTTTGGTAAAGATTCAAAATACTTACCTATATAATGATGACCGAAATAACCTCCATTATAGGTTTCGTATACGCATAAACCACTTTCATTCGGATTCTTTTCTATTACAGCCATCACTTTTTTTAAAGCAGGTGCAAGCTTTTCGGCGACTTCATTGTATTCAATAACGGCCTCAAGAGCTTCTCCTTTGTTATTTAACTCTGGAATAAGTGTATTAATATTATCAATAACGGCTTTAAGCTCTTCTATTTCACAACTAAGTGCATCGGAACTGTTCACGAAAGCCGTAGCTGTATCTTCATACAATTCAATATCTTCTCTTTTTTCTTTAATTTTTTTACTAATGTCTTTGTGGTTATTATCAGTAACAGGAGTTACGCATTTTAATATAAAAACTTAAAAAAAGTTCTTATACCCCTTTTGTTCTAATGAACATAATGCTAGTATAAGAACATGTTAAATATTAATTACTATAAACTAGCATTATTAA
>JBFMGH010000307.1:0-2642 GCA_040752795.1 Cyanobacteriota bacterium | reverse complement strand
GTGATAAGCAAATTAAAAAGTTTTCAAAAAAATCCACAAAAAATTCAGAACTATTTTTCTGGTGTAAAAGTACATTATGCAAGTGCTTCTTAATCTTTTTGTCAAACTTTAGGAGGTCGGAGTAATATCAAAAAGAAATCAGTAAATTAAAACAGGAATATAATGAACTCAAAATTTAATCGGTTTTTTTAATCTTTTTTACAATAAATTTTAATAATAAAGATCCAAAAATATAAATATAAGCTATAACAAGACCTATAAAGCCAAGAATTATATGTGCTGCTATTGCCCATGGATTAAGATAGCCACGTATAAATATATAATGCAAAATATCACAGCGATAAGGTGGAATGTCTGTCGGTGCAGCCGGACACATACCAGAAAAGCTTAGACCATTCTGAAAATACCAGTCAATAGTTTGTATAAGAAAAATTGCTGCCACATCAAATAAAAATGCGAAAGCTATAGGGTTTAGAATAAACGTTTTCAAATTTTCTGAATAGTTTTGTTTTTCACTCATATATTAATTATAACTGTAATAAATTCGTAACTTTTCTTATTAAAATCTATATAAACAGTCAACAAAAAAATTTCAGCAACATTATAAGAGTAAGAAAATTAACTACTTACTCAAATTTCTAGGTGCTCTACGAAAGGAAAAAATAATGAATATCCCCACAAATAATAACGTAGCCTTTGGAGGCATATTTACATGTCTATCAACAAAACCAGCAGTGGTTAAAAAATTTGTTGAATTAGCTAAAGGCCCTGGCAATAGATTTGCAGCCAGATATGATACAAGAGTGCACAAAGTTATGGGACAAACAAATATAGGAACACGTACCACTCTTCACGATAATATATTTCTTGATCTATTAAAAAAAGCTGGTTTTATTGAAAATCGTCATTTTACTTATGTTCCTGGTATGACATTACCTGTAAACCAGACTTCCAAAGCACTGGAAGTTAAAATGCTTCCTGAAACTTTAAATAAAGTAGTTTAGAAATTCAATAGTTATTTATCAGCTAATATTTATCTGGAAGCAGGTATACGATATTCTTTCAGATGGTTAGTCTCATTTGAAGTTGCTAATTTCCACCCATGAGAGTTCTTATATAATCTGTGAATACTTCCCAGCTCAATGTAATAGTGTTCCATATCTTTTAATGGTTTTTCTAATAAAGCTGAAATAACTCCTTTGATAACACCTTTATGCAAAACAGCAATAATATTGCCATTGCGGTTATTAAATTCTCTTATGGCTGTGTTTTGAATTCGGTTAAAAAAATCTTTTTTATAATCACCATCAGGAAACCTGAAATTCAGGCCATTTAATTTCCATTCTTTAAATTTATCAGGGTCTTTTAATTCAACTTCAGGTATAGTTAAACCTTCCCATGCTCCAAAGTTAATTTCTGTAAAATCTTCTATGACAATAGGTTCAAAAGAACGTCCATTTAAAACTAATTCTGCACCGACTATTGACCGAATAAGAGGGCTGGTAATAACAAAATCAAAAGCTTCATTAGTCATAACCTGCCCGGCCAGTTGCATTTGTTTTTTGCCTATATCACTTAATTCAATATCAGTCTGACCATATAACCTTTCAGATGATTTACCAACTGTTTCACCATGCCTTATCAATACAAGATTTTGCATAAAAATTTACCTTTTAGAGAACTTTTATTGAATAATTATAACTATTTTGACCTGAAAAAGTAAATTTATATATGAATTGCAATTCCCTGAAATCTATCATTACTTTCAAGGAAAAGTATAATTGTTTAAATATTATTTTACCTCTGAATTTTGTGCCCCCGGATTTGTTATTGGTATAAATGTTAATAAAACAAAAAAAGGAAGGGCTTTCCCTTCCATAGACTCCAAGTTAGTTCAATAACTGTGACATATCGTTCTTTATTGAATGTCAGGAGTGTTAATTGTGTTGAGGTGGTTCTATTAATTAGCGCTTATGAGAGGTGTCCATTCTTCTCTAAGCATTCTTCTTGATTTACCAGTGACTCCATCAGTAAATAACAGAGTTAAATATTCAAAAAAATGTTTAAGGGAACGAACTTCAGCTAAAATGTCTCTGTCGCTATTGTATTTCATATTAAAAACCTCCTTTTAGGTAAAACTATCCAACCATTTGCTATATAAAAATAAGACTACTTTTCTTAAATTAGGTTTCAATTAGTGTGAAAATTGGCACAAAAATTCCTCCTAATGGTTACATATCAATGTAATCTCTTGTTACAATTCTATAAACACATTTTAAATTTACTACTTTAGCAGTTGTTTACCAGGTGATTATGGCAATATTCAGTAAAGATACCTCTGCGCAAATAGCCTCACACTATAATAAAAAAAATCTGTAAATTCGAATTGCCTATAGCTCCCTATGGTTAAATAAACAATCATTTATGATTAAGCAAAACATTTATCAGCAAAGGGTATACAGGCTTGATCAATCTGGTTAACATTTCTTAGTATTTCAAAAACCCTAAAAAATTAATTTTAACAGGTATACACCACAAAAAATTGTTCATTTGTTTGTTGATGTGGTCGTTATTTTACCTTTGCATTATTTATAATGTGATAAATTAAAAAACCAAAATCACATGAACAATAAATTATATAC
>JBFMGH010000306.1:0-20632 GCA_040752795.1 Cyanobacteriota bacterium | reverse complement strand
ATATGTATTAGATGGAGTATATGTGCTGGTTGGGGTATAAGTGTTAGATGCAGTATAAGTGTTAGATGAAGTATAAGTATTAGAAGGTGTTACAGTAAATGTATAAGTAAATGTTGAAGTTGGCGGTGGTGGTGCCACTGTGTCAGTATAAGTATTAGATGGAGTATATGTATTTGTAGATGTAAGGGTGTTTGAAGCCGTTAATGTGCTTGTAAGTGTTGAAGTATCAGTTACTGTAGATGTACTGGTAAGGGTATCAGATGGTGTGTTTGTTTCAGTGTATGTATTAGTCAGTGTATCAGAAGGTGTTGGAGTTGGCGGAGCAGGCTCCGCTTTTTCTGTTTGTATTTCAAAGTTAACAACATCCATCTTGTTGCCTTCAAAATCATATATATCTCTAATTGTAAGATAATATGTTTCTTCATAGTCTAAGAAGTTTGTATATGAAACACTTGGAACAAGTATTACTGTGTTACTTAAAGGTAAACTTGGTACAATAGTGAAATCAGTATATTCATCACCAACAGGGCATGTGCCGGAGCCAGGGTTAGTGCCTCTGCACATAGATATATTTGGTTCTAAAGGTGTAGAAAGGTTTGGGTTTCTGTTTAATGATCTAGGATCAATACCTTCGTCAAAAGTTATACGGAACTGAGCACCAACACTTACACCTTTATTGACATCAGGGGCTTCGCCTGTGTAAGCAATGGTGGTGCCACCGGCTGATCCAACAGTTCCAAAGCCTTTTGCGCCATTTGGTGTGATGCCCAGGTTATAACCGGGGTTTGTATTCCTTGGAACGCCAGGATCATAAGATGTTAGATCATAGCCTACCCTGCTTCCTGTAAAGGTTACTAAACTTATGATTTCAGGCGGATCACTATCTGCTGTAAGTTGATTAGCTTCTATAGTATTAATTTCACCTGGATCAAATACAGGTACTAATGATTCTATTTCATCAGCATTTGTTGGGTCATCGTCACTTCTGTCAAAGTCTACAGTTGCGACAAGCCCCATTCTATCTACTTTATTATCTGGCAAGAGGCTGTAACCTACCGAAAAAATTGTTACTCTGCCAGTGATATCATTTGTTGGTTTGCCGGATCCATCAATACCAAGTTCTCCACCTACAGCTTTGTATAGGTAAGTTCCTATGACGTCATTTCTGGCAACGTCCAGACTGGTTATGTTTGGTGCAACACCAGGATCAGTGCCATATATTACTCCAGTATTGGGATATAGTGGAGGTAATAATTCAGGTGCGGCCTTAGAAGCCAGGCCGTTTGTCATGTTAAGCATATTGTAAGTTGATAGGTTTGACACGTTAGCGTCGGATCCCAGCTTGGTTTGAATGGCGTAGACATTGCTTCTTGGCACAAGCCTTGTTGCTAATGCCTCTTGAATGCCTGCCATGGCAGCATAGTAAGTTTTTAAGTTTGCTTCAGAATAAATAACCCGTGTAACAGCTTTAGTTTGAGATGTTGATAATGTTACACCTACGATCAATAAAATAACTACAATAAAAATCGCGAATAAAATAACCGCGCCCTGTCCTAAATTGCTACGATTTAATGACATACCTAGCCTTCCTTATCAACCTTTGGGACACCTACTACATTATTATTGCAAAGAATTATTCTTAATGCTATAGCATTAGATAATTATAGAATCGGTTAATATCATATTATTTTTAGTCTCTAACAAAAATAATTATACAATTTGTTACAATGGGTCAAGAAATTTTAATTTTGCACCGATATATAAATAGATGGGTTAAACCATTTATTTATTGTATTGTTGTCTTTTACATGAGTTAATAAATTTAATTTCGTAGAAGTAGGTTTTTAGTTAATAACAAAGGAGATGGGCATGAGGTTCTTGCGAACAAGTTCTAAAGGCTTTACCCTTATAGAAGCCGCAGTTATTATACTCTTACTTTCCATTGCTCTTATTCCTATTATCAGGACAATTAGTAATAGTGATGGAACAGGAATGAAAACTTCTTCTGGTACTCAAAATTTGTCTAAAGAGCAGGCTATAGCTAACTCAATTATGGAAAAAGCTCTGGCCGGCGATACGACAACTATTTACCATCCACTTATTGCTAAAGGTGGCACTTCAGTAGATGGTCTCGTTCAAGATGGTGATATTTTGAGTTTTGCTGTTAACGGAGACTTTGGTTATTTAGATACCAATGGGGATTATGTTTCAGCATATACCCCTCCTAACTCAGGTTATACACCTGGAGCAGGTAATGGCGCTACTGATTTTATCTATGTATTTCCAAAATACAAGTATGATAATAATAATGAAGTTTATTATCAATGGGTAGTATATGACTCTACCATACAGTATAATCCCTCTACCAGTGCTTATGAGAACTATATGCCCGAGGGTAATACACTTGTAAAAGCTGTTTTGAGGGTATTTACTGGAAAGAACGCTGATACTAAGACATCAGCTGATTACAGTGTTTCTTCTTATTTCTTTAAGAATACCACTGAAGCTGTTGCTAACGATGATTTTTACGATAAAAACATTGGTGTAATACTTCTTCTGGATACATCAATTTCTATGAGGTTATCTAACTACTTTGGTGGATCTACCTTCGGATTTGACCTTGATGACATACCAGCAACAACAGCAGTATCTGTTTATACCAAAGTGGCTGATAATCCGGCATGGAATCGCCTGCCTATACGTTTGAGCTCAGGTCTATCAGGTTATGATCCTTATGCTGTTGCATCTCCTTACCTGGTATATAGAGCAGGTTACAATGATTTATACTTTGGAAAACCTACAGATAATACATTGACTCCTTATGACGAGAGGTATAATCCCTGCTTTACTGTAGAATCCTCTTACGCTATAGATATACCAGCTCTCCCAAGTATGTCTTATTCTGATAACCTTGGTTATGGTTCAGGAGACTTATGGGCAGAAAGCGGAACAAACTTAAATGGAAGTTGTACTGCTCCTACTCCAACATTACCAAGTGATGTGGATATATTCCTTGAAGTTCCTACTATGCCACATGCTACTATTCAAACAAGAATAACAACAGCTAATCCTACCATAACGGCAGCAGAGTGGACTTCTGGTGTGGGATCTCAAAAAACATTTGGAGATGGATGTCTTTCGTTGCCAAATATATCAACTTCAACATGTAATTTCTATGATGCTGATTATGGGGTTCTGATTAATGATACATATCCAAATGCTACGGCAGTTGCTGATAAATCTGCTACAAAAACTATGGTAGCTTCAATGTTTGGTAACCCTTATGCACCT
Organism: Cyanobacteriota bacterium; assembly: GCA_040752795.1. Classification (GTDB taxonomy): domain Bacteria; phylum Cyanobacteriota; class Vampirovibrionia; order JBFMGH01; family JBFMGH01; genus JBFMGH01. Next base: position 17,341 of record JBFMGH010000306.1, on the reverse strand, counting down.
GAGATGACTAAAACAGCTCTTTCCCGTATTGAATCAGCCAGAACAGCTATGCTGGCTTTCGTTGAGACTATTGAGCAGGATACTGATCTAAGGGATAATTTCAGGATAGCACTGGTTCCATTCGCTACAGAAGTTCAGGATGGTACATATTCATTATATACTACAGCACCTGTAAGTCCTCCTGATGAGGTAGTAGGCCTTGAAGAGCCGACAAGTGGTAGCTTCGATGATGTAAAAGAGTCTTTATTTAGACTTAATAGGGCATGTAACTCGGCTACTCATACTTATGACGGTTCTATGCCTAATTGTCCTGCTGGTAAAGAAGTATTTACTTTAACTGGTCAAACAAACATTGCTCATGCTTTATTCTATGCTCAAAATATGTTTTCCAGCTATTCTACTGTTACACTTGATCAGAAATTAGTAATACTTCTTACAGACGGTGATCCTACCGCATCTGCAACGGGTCTTGCTGCTGTTCAAGATGTAACCCATGGGCCTTCTCCGAACCCAGGTACTGGTGAGGCTGCCCACCTCGCTACAGTTGCTAATGCACTTAAAGCTGATGGTATTTCTATATATTCTGTAGGCCTTATGACAGCTGGCAATGTTAACGCAGATAGTTGTTTTACAGCTATTAAAAACACTAACTCTGACAACGTTCACGTAAATGTTTCATCTGTAGCCGACCTTTCATCAGTATTTGAAAGTATTGCGTCACAGGCTGAACGTATGCTACTGTTAGCTATGAAAGATAGATATCCATTCTTGCAATAAATTTATGAATGGTTTAAATAGACATAAAGAGCCCCTGATCAATCAGGGGCTTTTAATTGAGTGACGGTGTATTTTTTGTTTAATTAAAAGTTAGGTTCCGGCTCGTTGTTGTCTCTATTTTTAAAGTTTTCTCTGAATTGTCCTCGGTTTTCTTTAAATTGAGACATTCTTTCTTTCATTTTTGCTTTTTTCTCCTGAGCAAGCGTTTGCAGTTTGCTTTTTTGCTCTGGCGTAAGAACTTCTTTCAGGCTAATAATCTGTTCTAATCTTATTTTTGCCATGTTGTTTCTGAGAGAGCTGACTTTATTGTGTTGAGCAAGAATTTCAGACTTGGATGAGTTAGCATTAAACATAAGGTCCATTAATTTTTCCTGCTCTGTCCTCATTTGTTCTCTAAGAGGTTTTATTTGTCCTTTAAGAGATTCTCTCTTACTTTTAATCTGTGATTTTTGATCTTCAGTCAGGTTAAGCTCTTTAAAAATTCTCATTATGCCATGTTCGCCCATGTTTTTTCCGAATTTTTGGTGGTTACCCCCATGTTTCATATGAGGTCTTTCGCCATTCTGGTCAAACATAGGTCCCATGCCTGGTTCCATATCATGCATTCCAGGAGGAGGAAAATCTTCATCAGGTGGTTCCTGTGCATAAGTTGATGGCACAGATAAACTAATTGCCATAAGAAGTGCTATAAATAAACTGGATATTCTGTTTTTTAACATACTCAACATCTCCTAGCTTATGTTTATACTTGTAATAACTGATTTAAGTTTATCTTTTAAGGTTTTTCTGGCATTAAACAATCTTGATTTTACAGTTCCTACAGGGCATTCAGCTACATGTGATATTTCTTCGTAGGTCATGTCTTCTATATCATGAAGTATTAATGCAATCTGCTGTGCTTCTGGCAATTTTTTAATTTCTTTGAATACTAAACGTTTTTCTTCATTGATGGAGACGTATTTTTCAACATTGCTAAATTGGTCAGGTATTTCTTTAAGGGTATTGTCTTCAATGTTTACGACTTTTTGAGAATAGTTTTTTCTGTGCCTTAGTCGGTCCTTGCAGGTATTAATAGCTATACGGCATAACCATGTAGAAAAACTAGAATCACCGCGGTATGTTTTGATTGCTTTAAAGGCCTTGATAAAGACTTCTTGACTGATATCGTCAAGATCATCTGGGGTGTTTAAAAATTTGAAGACTATTGAGCGAACTTTATTTTGATGGCGCTTGATAAGAGATTCAAAGGCTTTTAGGTCATTATTTCTCTTACAAGCTTCAACAAGTTGCTTGTCTGTTTTCTCCATAAATTATAGTCCGTCTACGTCTAGTAAACCCCATTCATCTGTTGGAAATCCGGCATCAGCTATAATAGAGTTGTCATAATAAACGTTTTCTTCAATAACTTCATAGAATTCATTGGCGACTTGATATTCAACAATATCTTCATTTGTTGGCTGATTAGTAGCGACAGGCTTTGATATTGGCCCCCAGAAGGTGAATACCATCAGGCCAGCAATAACTAATACACTAATGCTAGCTGCGGCATATTTTATCCATGGGGTTCTAAATGAAATTATTGCGGGGTTATCAGCGTTTAATTGTTGAATTATCTCTTTTGAAAATGTTTCTTTTGCGTCGGGTAATTTAATATTTTGCAGGTTTCTGATGGCTATTACAGTAAGTTTAAGTTCTTTTAGTTCTTGAGCACAATTGTTGCAAATATTAATATGTTTTTCCAGTTCAGTTTTCTGGTTATCATCCAGGTTTCCATCTATATAATCATTTATTTGCTCTGTAAAATAGTTACAATTATTGCTCATATATTTAGTCTCCATACAAATCTATTAATTTGACGCACCAGAATTGAAATAGGTTCATTAGATGTTAAGAAATATTAAGCAATTCATCAAGATTGCCATTTTTTGCGATTTCAGTTAGTCTTTCTTCAATCTCTTCCAGTTTGGTGCTTGAAAAATCATTAAAATAATTCATCTCTTGAGGTAATTTAATTTGATTTGTAGAAGTCAGATTTTTGAAATGATCGTTAATGGTGACAAATTCAATATATAAGCTGGTGAATTTTTCAAGGTCTAATGATAGTTTAATCTTTCTTTTTAGATTAAAAGTTATATTTTTAGAAAGTTTTTGATATAGTTCAATGATAGATTTTGCTTCAATAGATAAATCAAGGCTCTCTTTTTCTACTTCAGACATCTTTAGCATGGGGTTATCGATTACTTCAGCAGGTATATCTTTGTATTTATTTGCTATAGTGCTGCCATATAAAACACAGGCATAATTGATAAGCGCAATTTTTTTTAATGGTGTTAAGAGCTTGTTTTCTAGCATTTGAAGTTGAAATTTTCTTTGATTGACTGCCTTTAGCTTTGATGCATAATCAACCTGAAGAATTATATCGTCTTCTATTTGAGGATAGTGATTTGAAAAACCCGGATCAAATGGTACTTTCTTTGTCTCTTTTTTGCTCATTTCCTTAAAAATCAATCTTCTTTACTTATGTAACAATAATATTTTTAATCAATGATATTAGTATAATATTATAAACAGCCAATAATAAATATTTCTCGATTTTTTACGTGATTTTGAAATTTGATATAATTTGAATACCTTCAATTTTCAATATTTACTAATTAGAGTTAAAACGAACATTTGGTGATATTAAAAGCTAGCATAAAAGGAAATTTAGGGAAAATAATAATTGAGAGTCGTTGGCTACATATGTTCTTCTATAGGCAGTAAAACAGATAAGTCTCTGGAGTTGAAAATTCAGAGAGAGCAGATTGAGAAATATTGCCATGAACAGAATTTACAGGTAATTAGATTCTATATTGATACACTTGAAGACGATCCAAAAAATAAACCTGCCCTTGAAACTCTCATTAATGACTCAACAAATAAAGAATTTGATCGTGTAATAGTTCTTAAGTTTGATCGTTTAAGCAATGATAAGGATTTCAGGTTAAAAATATATCAGGAATTGTCTAATAACTCAGTTGATATACTATCTATTACTGAACAGTCTATATTAAAAGACCCGTTTAAAAAAGATAATCAGGCAAAAATTAGTCTGGTTTTAAGAAAAGTAAAAGACATACCGTCTTTGCCTGAAGTGGTTACAAAGGTTATGGAATTAGTAAGCAATCCGTCTTCTTCAGCAGCAGAATTGAGTAAGGTTATAGCTCACGATCCCGGTCTGACGTCCAGAGTTTTGCGGCTGGTTAATTCAGCTTATTATGGGTTCCCCAAACAGATTAGTTCTGTGCAACAGGCAATTATGATTCTTGGTTTTACTACGATGAGAGGGTTGGTTCTTTCTACAAGTATATTTAAGATATTTACCCCTAAAGATTCTAAAACAGGCAAGACTATTGATTATGTTAAATTTTGGAAACACTCTATATCTACAGCTTTATGCTCTCGTGTGGTAGCAAGGGCTTCTGGTATGACAGAAGTAGGAGATGCTTTTAGCTCAGGGATACTTCATGATATTGGCAAAGTAGTTTTAGATCAGTATGATCATACTGATTATGTTGAAGTATTTAAGAAGCTAAGGTTTAATTTTTCTTCTAAAGAACTTCTAGAGACAGAAGATGATATTATAGGCATCACTCATGCTGATATTGGCTATAGAGTTGCTGATAAATGGAATTTACCCGTGACTCTTTCTGAGTCAATACGGTGTCATCACGCTCCACTTGAAGCAGTTTCTTATACTAAAATTGTTTGTGTAATTTATATGGCAAATATAATTGCTAACATGATAGAAAAACCTTATATCCCTATGCATATTGCCAGTTTTGATCCGGATGTTTTAAAATATTTAAATATTAATGAAGAACTTGTTTTGAGAATATTTGAAGAATGCAGAGAAGAAGTTGAAACTGGCGGAGAGCTGGATTCTTTCTTTGAATAAAGTTAAATGAGGTTCAGTAAATGAATTTTGATAATAATAAAAATGATAAAATTAGTGAGCTGGAGCTTTTAAATAATATTTCAATACTTATTAACCAGAAAGATAACATTAACGACATTATTGAAGAAGTTTATACATTAATTAAAGATTATATGGGGCTAAATAATATATGCTTATGGCTCTTTAATAAAGAAAATGAAAAGTTTAGATTGATATATAATAAGAAAAAAGATGTAAAAGAAGATTTTATTGATAGGTTAAATTTACAATATAACGCTAAAGAGAATATTTTCAATGAAACACCATCTTATGTATGTGTTGATGACGAATTTAAGTCATATAACGATCTTAGATGTGAATCTTTGCAGGATGGTTATAAAGATACAAAACTATTTTTGCCTTTACTAAAGTCAAATAATTTACTTGGCGTTGTTGCTTATGAACACTTTGAATTGCTTGAAAAGTTTATAATACCTGACAATATAATGTTATTTGAAATAATAACTACGCAACTGGCTACAGCGATTTCAAATGAGAGGCAGAAAAAGCAAATATCTATGGAAGCCAATGTTTCCAGTGCAACAAGAGATATAGCTAAAATAATAGAAACTCAGTATGAAACTGATTATGTTATACCTTTAATGGGTGAGATTCTTGATAAATACCTTTCTAATGCCCTGGTGTATATATTTCTAAAAGATAAGAACGATAAATTTACTTTAAGATGGCCAGGATCGTATTCTCAGAAATCAATAAACCCTCTTCTGGATCAATTAAATGATCCGTCAAATGTTGTGTATTCAGAAAATAAACATGCTATAGCTATTCCATTGACATATAAGAGCAAGCTTATTGGAGCTATAGTAGGTGATGCAAAAATTGAAGAAATTGACGAAATAGAAGTATTTTATTTGAAAGAGATATCAAAACAATGTTCTGTAACTCTTGATAGAGCTAAAAGCTATGCGGAAACGGTTAAGCACGCTACTATAGATGCATTAACTGGCCTTGATAATAGAAGACAGCTTGATAAAAGGCTATTGCAAGAAGCAAGTGTTGTTTTAAGAACTGCCAGACCATTGTCTGTATTGATGACTGATATAGATCATTTTAAAATGATTAATGATACACATGGACACGGTGTGGGCGATTATGTATTAAGAGAGGTAGCTAAAATTATTATAGATACTTGTCGTGAATATGACATCGCTGGACGATATGGAGGAGAAGAGTTTGTAGTTCTATTGCCTGATACAAGTATAGATGGTGCTGAAAAACTTGCTGAAAGACTCAGGAAAAAGGTAGAAGAAAGTGTTTTTAGTATTGGTAAGTATATCTCAAGTAAAGCTGATAATATTAAATTGACTTTAAGTATCGGTGTTGCTACTTATGATCAAACTTATAAGAATCCTGCAGATATATATGAAGAAGCTGACATAGCCTTATATAAGGCCAAGCAGGAAGGAAGAAACAAAGTAGTAATGTTTAGTGGGTAGTTTTATAAAACATTAAGCTAATAAAAATCTATGTAATTAAGAATCATTACTCTGTTATTAATTATGTTTATTTGATTTTAATCTTGATCTTTTTATAAATAAAAAGTTAATATAGAAAACTTTAAGAACGTTTTTAATTAAAGTATGTGTGTCATATTATTATGTATGGCTAGTATTTTAAAAGGGTGTAAGACATTGATTACAATAAAAGATGTTGAACATGTGGCTCAATTAGCGAGATTGGCTCTTTCTGAAGAAGAGAAGGATGTGTTTTCTAAACAACTGGCAGATATAGTCGGTTATATTAATCAACTAAATGAAGTCAACACGGAAAATGTAGAGCCTATGGCTCATGCTATTCCAATGGTTAATATTGTTAGAGAAGATGTAGCAGAGAATAATTATGATAGAGACGAATTACTTGCTATATCTCCTTATGAAGAAGACGGTTTTATACGTGTACCAAAGATTATTGATTAATAGAAGAGGCGTTATGGTAACAAAATATATTTTTGTGACTGGCGGAGTAGTAAGCTCATTAGGAAAAGGTATAATTGCAGCTTCGTTAGGTAAGCTGATGAGAGCTAGAGGCTTTACAGTTACTGTTCAAAAGTTTGATCCTTACATTAATGTTGATCCAGGAACAATGAGCCCATTTCAGCATGGAGAGGTTTTTGTTACTGATGATGGTGCAGAGACTGATCTTGATCTTGGTCATTATGAAAGATTTATTGATACAAATCTCGGTAGAATTAATAATGTAACCTCGGGAAGAGTCTATCTTAACGTTATTACGAAAGAACGCAGAGGTGAATATTTAGGTGGCACAGTTCAAATAATTCCTCATATTACTGATGAAATTAAGCAAAAACTGCATGAAGCAACATCTACTCATAAGCCAGATATTCAGATTTGTGAAATTGGAGGTACCGTTGGAGACATTGAGGGCCTGGCATTTTTAGAAGCTATAAGACAATTTAGGAATGATGTTGGATTCAGGAATGCTGTTAATATTCATGTTACTTTAGTTCCTTATATCAGCGCTGCAGGAGAGTTGAAAACTAAACCTACACAACATAGTGTTAATACACTTAGAAGTATTGGTATACAACCAGATATACTTGTTTGTAGAACTGAACGTACTATTTCTAAATCTCAGAGGGAAAAAATATCTCAATTTACTAACGTGCCTTTTGAGTCAGTAATTCAATGTCAGGATATGGAAAGTATTTATGAAGTACCACTGGCAATTGAAAATGAAGGTTTGGCCAGAGAAGTGCTAACAAGGTTAGATTTAACTGATCTTCCGCCTGATCTTGAAAAATGGAAAGAAGTCGTTAACAGGCTTAAGTATCCTGGTAAAACTATAAGAGTGGTTGTAGCAGGCAAATATACAAAGCTTTCAGATGCTTATATATCTGTTGTAGAAGCTATTAAGCATGCAGGTGCAGCTATTGGAAGGGGTATAGACTTAAAGTGGATATCTTCAGATGATTGTTTAACATATGATAAAGCACATGAGGAACTAAATGATGTTGATGCAGTAATTGTTCCTGGTGGCTTTGGCTACAGAGGTATTGAAGGTAAAATTAATATTATTAAATATGTTAGAGAGAATAATATACCATTTTTAGGTTTATGTCTTGGAATGCAATGTGCGGTAATTGAGTATGCCAGACATAAAGCTAATTTTAATGATGCTAATAGTTCTGAATTCGAACCTGATACTCCTCATCCTGTAGTTGCACTTATGGCAGAGCAGGAAGATATTGTTGATTATGGTGGAACCATGAGATTAGGCCAGTATCCATGCAAGCTTAATCCTGATAGTAAATCAAGATTGCTTTATGGTACTGAAATTATTTATGAACGCCATAGACATAGATATGAAATAAATAATAAATATAGAGAAAAATTACAGGAATCCGGTATGCTGATAGCAGGGACCTCTCCTGATGGAAATTTAGTTGAACTGATAGAATTGCCAGAACACAAATATTTTGTGGCATCACAATATCATCCAGAATTTAAATCAAGGCCAGAAAGGCCTCATCCTTTATTTGTAGGTCTGGTATCTGCTGCAGCAAGTAAGGATCTGGCTAGAGTTATTGAGGATATTAATGCAGATGAAACCTATAAACCATCAGATTTTCACACAACTATTACTACTGGCTAAGGAGACATCTGAGAATGCATATGCTCCTTACTCTGAATTTAAAGTTGGAGCAGCATTAATAACGGATGATGGTAAATATTTTACTGGCTGTAATGTTGAAAATGCAAGCTATGGGCTGACGTTATGTGCTGAACGTAGTGCTATTGCAAATATGGTTGCTAATGGATATAGAAAAATTAGTGCTATAGCAATTCATGCCCAAAAAACTACTAAATGTTATCCTTGTGGTGCTTGCAGGCAATGGTTATATGAATTTGGTAAAGATGCATTAGTTATTGTTGAAAATGATGACAGATCCCCTGCGTCGGTTGCAGTTAAAGATTTGTTGCCAAATGCATTTGGACCGGATGATCTTGAGTAGCTTTAATATAGTGATTATAAATCTGTAAAAAATTTTACCTAAAGCATATTGATGCTAATAAAATTTATTGTGTATTATTATTTTTAAAACCATTTGCTTTAGTTTGATGAAGCCACCTGCTAAATCTGAGGTTTTCAACACTATCTGTAAAGTTGTAAAGGTTTTCAAGGAGCTTTTGACCATTTGGAGTAGTTCCAACTACTGCATACATACCATCATCGTTTTCAAGAAGAGTAAGTTCTGCATGAATAATTTTTTCTACATTGTTATCTGGTTCTTTTTTCAATATATCTTTAAGCCACCTGCTTAGAAGTATAACAGGAGGTATTTCAACAGCGTATTTACGTATACTATTTGCGAATGCATGTAAAATCATCTTAATTAATAAATACACCTGAAATATTTTTGTTGCCAATTTTCTAAAATAAATTTTGATTTCAGAATAAAATTTGTGAATAATACATGTATTACATGATATACATGTATATTCTATTTAAAAAGTTAGTTTTAATTTAAAAATGCAACAGAAAATTTTCGAAAGATTGTCAAAATCCAGCTTTAGGAGCAAATTTAAGCTTTCAGCTAGTGATCTGGATTATGTAAACAAGAAAGGGTTTGATATTATCGAGCTCCATGCACGTGATTTTATAGCTGAACGAATTGCTCCTGATAATATTTCTAATGATGGTAAGCAGACACCATACAAAAATCATCCTGTATTTATTGCCCAACATGCCACTGCTACCTGTTGTAGATCTTGTATTATGAAGTGGCATAAATTTCCTAAAGGTATTAAACTTTCTGAAAATCAACAAAAATATATTGTTGATGTAATTATGAGCTGGATTAAGGAACAATATAACAATCAAAAGGTGAATATACATGGCTAGAATATTTATTATTTGTCTTATTGTATTAAATATAATGTTATTTCTTCTCTGTAAGGCTTTGCTGGCAGATGAAATATATTATCCAATTGGTACAAATCCTATTTCTACAACAAATCCTTTTGCTGGTGAGACCATTTATCCTGAAGGTGAACCTTTTGCTAAAAAATATGGTATTAATTTCTGGCTTTATAATGATACATCTGGGTTACTAGACTTAAATCTGGGCCTTCTTAGAAAATCTAGAATGTATACAAGCCCGCCTGTTGTTTCTCCAAACTTTGATAATATAGTTTATACAGAAGTTTATTATTATGCTGACGTTAATGAAGTGGTAAGTAAAAGTTTTTATGTCCCTGTAGTGTTGCCTCAACCAACTGATGAGAACCCTGAAATATCTATTGAGGACTATTATAAAAGTTATAGCCTTAGGTCTGATGATCTTGTAAGGTATGAAATTATGTCAGTAACGAGTAAAATATTCAGATATGATATATTTAAGACACTTACAGTAGTTGATTGGGCCTGGGATAGTAATAGAGTGTTGATAAAAGAACATATAGGTCGTATGAGAAAAGGGATAGCAGGCACTATTCCGTGGGTTTATGATGTCCATGAGGATAAACTATACAGGAACGATACTGTAAGAAAAGCTATAATAACACATTGGAAAAGGACACAAAATCTTGATTTAAATTTGTATGTTTGGGATATAGATATAATTGGCTGGGAAAAAGATAACAATAATAGATTTGTTGTAAGTGCCTATCTTTATCCAGAGAAGTTGAAGAAAAAGTTTTTAGGTTGCTGGAGAGTTGATATAAACGGTAATATGACGGAATTGCTTTCTCTCGATAATGAACATTGTGATGCAGGTAGGTATGGTTTAATACCAGAGCTGCATTAGTCCTGTGGTACTGTAAATATGATTAGAGGTATAAGATATGGCAAGAAAAGTTAAAGTTTTAGGTGTGCAAATAGGGCCTGACATTAATGATAAACAGGGAAATATAGATAAAGTTGAAAAACTCCTGCAAGAATATGCTTGCTTTAAACCTGATCTTGTAGTTTTACCTGAAGTTTTTAATACTGGAGTTACTTCTCCTGCCAGAGCTAGAGAAGAATCAGAAACGGTTCCTGGCCCTACATATAATATTTTATCTTCATGGGCAAAAGATCTAAGCTGTTATATGATAGCCGGAAGCTTTACTGAAAAGTGCAAAGATGGCAAAATTAGAAATAATTCAGTGTTTTTTAATTTTGAAGGTAAAGAAATAGCAAACTATTACAAGTTACATATGTTCAATTATTACGGTAGCAGAGAAGGAGAGTTTTGCTCACCTGGAAATCAGAGTGTATTAGTAAAAACTCCACTTGGTAACATTGGTATGTCAGTTTGCTTTGACCTAAGATTTAGTGAACTTTACAGGTATTTAGCCTCAGCTGGCGCAGAGATATTAGCAGTGCCTGCAGCATGGCCGTATCCTCGATTGAACCACTGGGTAACTTTGAATAAGGCAAGAGCTATCGAAAATCTGTGTTTTGTTATTGCAGTTAATCAGACTGGAGTTGTACCACCTAAAAGAGTAAATGTTGGCAATTCTATGATAATAGATCCATGGGGTTGTATCGTTGCCGGTTGTGGAGAAGAAGAAACTGTTATGATGGCCACAATAGACCTTGATATGGTTAGTAAGCTCAGGGAAGAATTTCCACTTCTTAAAGATAGAAGATTGGAAGTTTACCCAAACATGAAAATTGTTGACGTAACAAACTAATAAGTTTATCTTACGAAACAGAAATTCAGGTAGTATAATAAAATAAATTGAATTTTATATGCCCTCGTAGTTCAGCAGGATAGAACGTCTCCCTCCTAAGGAGAATGTCGGCGGTTCGAGTCCGTCCGAGGGTATTTTGAAAATTAATTGATATATTAGTTATAAATACAAACCATAATTATTCTTAATAATAAAGTTGTATTTTGCGATTTGCTTATGTAAAATTTAGTTATGTCTATGTAGTTAATGAATCCCAAAATGTTGAATATAAAGAAAGCTTTAGTGAAAAAGCATTTCAAACTCTTTCTGCCTTTGCTAACACAGAAGGTGGAACCCTTTTAGTTGGTGTTGCTGACGATAAAACAATTAAAGGTGTTAATTATACTAACGAAGAAATTGAAAGGCTTACAGATCAGATAGTAGGTAAGCTTGGCATATATCCAAGTATTAGGATAGAAGAAGAATCGGGGAAAGACATTTTAAAAATAGAGGTTCAAAAATCTAGTGTACCAATACATTTGAGTGGCAAGTTTTATAAAAGGGTTGGTAATACCACAAGATTGATGCAACCTGAAGAACTTAGAGACTTCTTGATTAAAGATAAAAACTGGGATAGCTTAACAGGTGATTACAAAATTGATGAAATAGATGATCATACCGTTCAAATGTTTATTAAACGAGCTATTAAAGCTGGTAGGCTTGTGCCTTTTGATGAAGAAGATAGCCTGGTTGACATTCTTCAAAGCCTTAACTTAATTATTGATGGAGAATTAACAAATGCAGCCATTGTATTGTTTGGAAAGAACCCTCAAAAGTATTTTATCAGTGCTGTGGTAAGAGTTATAAAGTTAAAAGATGATATTACAATCATAGGTGACAAACCGGTTACAGGTAACCTCTTTAATCAGGCAATAAACGTTGAAGAAGCTATTAAACATTTTATAGATGTCAAGTATGAGATAAAAGGTGAGTTGCAAAGAACTGAAATATGGGATTATCCACTTGAAGCATTAAGAGAAATGCTGTTTAATGCACTTATACATAGAGATTATTTTAAACAAGGTATTCAAACACAGATAAAAATATATGACGATTATCTTTGGTCTAATAATGCCGGTACTTTACCTCAAGGAATTACTTTAGAGTAGCTTAAAACTGCTCATAGGTCTATATCTCGCAATCCTTTGATAATGGATATATTTTATCGGGCAGGTTTTGTTGAAGAGTTTGGATCTGGAACTCGAAGAATAATAAAAGCTTTCAAAGAAGCGGGCTTACCTGAACCTGAGTTTAAAGAAGAATTTGCCGGTTTTTCAGTTTACTTCAGGAAAGATGTTTATACAGAAGAAAGATTAAAAACTCTTGGTTTGAATGACAGGCAGATTAAAGCGGTGATGTATTTAAAGAGTGATAAAACCCTTACGAATAAGGAGTATAGGGCTATTAATGATACAACTCCAGAAACAGCAAAGCGTGATCTTGCTGAATTGTGTGATAAAGAGATACTTACTCGTCGGGGTTCAGGAGCTAGTACTTATTATGAGCTAATCAGGTCAATCGGGTCATGATTGGGTCATAATCGGGTCATTCTATTAATAGAATATTATTTGGGATTCTTGAAAAGTCTTTGATATAGAGTGTTTTACCATGTGTAAGGTTTGTTGTTAATCGGTTCATCTCTTTCTTATCTCCCCTGTGCAAATCTTTTTATAACTTAATGTAACCATGATATACTCCTGTAAGTTCTCTTATTTTGAATGTTAATGAAAAATTAATTATTGTGTTAAGTTAGGATGATTGTATGTCAAATGTTATACCTCTTAATAAAACTTCAATTGATAAATCTTTAGAGGATTTTATTAATAGCTTGTCTGAAATAGAGATAGATTTCCAGTTTAATGAATCGGAAAAGGCTTTTGTTAAAGCAATGGGGGAAACTTCATTGTTGTATATGATTTGTTTCTTAACAGGTGTGGCAGATGCGAGTGAGAAGGATATCAAGCAACAACTTGAGTTAGGTTCTCAATTTAAAATACGATTAATATTTGTAAGATATTTGATTGAATTGATAAGTGTGAAATTACTGGATATAAAAATGTTAGCATTTCAATATTGCTTGTATTTAAAGAAAAAGAATAAAAATATTTCTGAGCAAAAAGTGTCAGAGGAGGTTTTTGATTATTTTGAACGTGGTAGTCATTATATTAGAACCAAAGAGATAGATGAAGATTTGGAAGAGGAAGATTCAGTAGCCTTTATGATTCAAGAACTTGATGTAAAATTCTTAAAATCTGAATCAAAAGAGAGCCTTGATAAAGTTGATAACTTGGCTAAGAGATGGAATAGAAATATTAAAAATTGGAGTTCTTCTGATGCTATTAGGGGAAGTGGGAAACATTCTATTTTAGATATATCTAATGATCTTTTTGATGAATATTATTTGTTACATGGCTTATTAGAAGCATTAATGAAGGATTATAGTCTTAAAGCATTAAGGTATAGGCAGTTTGTAAGTTTTATAATGTCTTCAGATTTAGTGAAAGAGTTTAATGAGCATGTTGGTGACGATGTTTTGTTTACAATGAAAAGCAAAGATGTAAAAAAATCAAGCGACACATTCGAGTAAAAAAGTTCTAAACTCGTACACTAAATTGTATTTAAAATTTAATACATATGTATTCTGATGTCTTAGTTTAAGTTTTAAAATAATCGGGTCAGGATTAACAATTGTTTATTTATAGAATTACTGGTTGGCTTTTTCCAGTTCTTCCACACATTTGCTGGTATCTTTGAGTTGATAATTTTCAAACATATTAGGGTGAAGAGATCTTATCATATCTCTTATTGCTACAACCTGTTCAGATAGACATTTAATAGCTTCTATAATAGGGTCTGGAAGTTCTCCATGGTCAAGGTCATTATCGATTTTCTTTCCATCTTTTATAACTATTCTTCCAGGTACTCCTACTACTGTGCAATTGTTTGGTACATCAGTTATTACTACAGATTGAGCTCCTATTCTAACATTATTGCCAATAGTAATATTTCCAAGAACTTTAGCGCCTGAACCAACAACTACATTATTGCCTAATGTAGGATGCCTTTTGCCAGTTTCTTTTCCGGTTCCACCAAGAGTGACTCCCTGATAAAGAAGGCAATCATCTCCAACTATAGTGGTAGCACCTATTACCACGCCCATGCCATGATCGATAAAAAATCTTTTACCTATGGTTGCTGCAGGATGAATTTCTATGCCAGTAAAGAATCTTGCTATAAAGCAAATAAATCTTGGAAAAAATGGTATATTGGCTCTGTGAAGAGAATTAGCGAATCTGAATGCCAGCATTGCGTGCAGGCCAGAGTAGGTTAGTAATATCTCTAGAATATTTGTTGCAGCAGGATCTTTTTCTTTTATGGTTTGAATTTCTTCTTTTATCATTTTAATCATAATTAAACACTCACAGTTTCTAATAAATTTGCTTTTTTAAATAAATCTTCAAAAAGTATAGTAGACAGATATCTTTCACCGTGGCTTGGCAGTATGACAACAATTAATTTATTATAATTTTCAGGTCTTCTGGCGATTTCAACAGCTGCGTGAGTAGCTGCCCCAGAAGAAATTCCTACAAGAATACCTTCTTCTTTCGCCAGTCTTTGTGCCATGCAAACAGCTTCATCATTTGATACTTTGTATATTTCATCTATTATGCTTGTATCAAGAATATCAGGTATAAAGCCTGCTCCAATGCCCTGGATCTTGTGAGGTCCGGGGGCTCCTCCAGATAATACAGGTGACGCTGCAGGTTCGACAGCTATATATTTAATGGAATCTTTTTTGCTTTTTAGAAATTTTGCAATGCCGGTTATTGTGCCACCGGTACCTACGCCACTTACCAGTATATCAATATTACCTTCAGTATCGTTCCAAATTTCGGGCCCTGTAGAGTGTGAGTGAACGAGTGGGTTGGCAGTGTTTTTGAATTGCTGTGGAATGAATGAATCTTCAATTTCTTTTAGTAGCTCTTCACTTTTTTCTACAGCTCCCTTCATTCCTTTAGAGCCAGGTGTAAGTATTACATCAGCACCGTATGCCATCATAACTACTCTGCGCTCTATACTCATTGTGTCTGGCATTATAACTATAAGTTTATAGCCTTTAACGGAACAAACCATTGCCAACCCAATACCTGTATTGCCACTGGTTGGCTCTATAATAGTTGTTTTGCCTGGAGTAATCAAGTTAGCTTTTTCAGCTTCTTCTATCATTGATAGGGCTATTCTGTCTTTAACAGAACATGCCGGATTAAAAGATTCTAGTTTGGCTACTATATTCCCTTTACACTCTTCTGAAACTTTGTTTAAATATACAAGAGGAGTATTTCCTATTAGGTTGTTGATATTAGTCGCTATCTTCAAGGTTTTTATCCTTTCTGTTTTTGGCAATCTCAATGTAAATTATTGCATAAATTCTAATGAGTAACTAATAATATTTACATCACAGGGTTAAAATATGTTACCTGATAAATATTTTCGTAGCATTTTATACACGATAAAATACCTAAAAGAGAGTATTTTTTGTGGTATAAGTTAACATTATAGAACATTATTTAAGCTGTTATAAGCTCTTGAGATAGGAAAAGAGTCTATTAAATTGAAGGTAGCACTGGGAAATTTAGGTTATATAACATATTCGTTGAAGACTTCTTTAGAGATTTTAGGGGTCGAAGTACTTGTTTCTCCTCCAAATAATGAGCAGATGCACAGAATAGCCCAGGCATATATGCCTTCAGAGTTGTGTTACCCTCTGAAAATACTTCTGGGCAATTATATTTACAATAAAGACATAAAAGCAGATGCTGTTATATTCTTTTCTGGTTGTGATATGTGTAACCTTTCGCCTATTAATTATTCTTATAAAGATATATTCAATGATCTGGGCTGGCATCCAGATGTGTATTTTTGTGAGATAAATTCTAAGAAGCGTTTTATTTTGACGTATATTAATGCTTTGAAGAAAATATCTAAGAAGCCATGGCATAAATTAGCGGCAAGCATTTATCTGGGGATAAAGAAATATGAGCTTTTTAATAATCTTGATCAAATATTTTATTCAATAAGACCCGGAATAACAGATATTTATGAGTCAGAAAAACTTTATAATAGTTTTTTTAATAAGCTTGTTGATGCCAGCAATTCAAAACAGTTGAAAGAAATAAAGTATGAATTGTTTAATATTTATTCTGAATATAGTATTAACTTAAAGACAGATACGTTAAGAGTGGGCTTAATAGGGGATATATATTCATTGTCTGAACCATTTACTCACCATTTTACTGACAAACAGCTTGGTTATATGGGGGTTATTGTAGATCGCTGGTCTGAACATAAGTTTTTACCTGAAGACTATAAAAAAATTGATAACATTGAAACGGAATCTTCATTATTACTACAAAATTTATTTAAGAACCAGTACGGTGTCTTTACATCCCTTGAAATATTAAAGCTTGGTAGGTATATTAACAGAGGTTACGATGGACTGATATTTATTTCACCTCTTGAATGTAATCCAAACGATGCTTTAAGAAACCTATTATCTACTGTGCAATCTGAAACATCTGTACCGATATTAGAACTAGTCTTTGATGAGCATACATCTTCTATGGGTGTTAATGCAAGGCTTGATGCATATGTAGACATGCTTAAAAGACGAAAGTATTCGAAAATAAAAACTATTATTAAATGATAACTACTGGCTTTTATGGTTATATTTTGCGTCTTAATATTTTAGGATCTATTTAAAATTTGTTATAAAATATACTGATCCTTGAAAGTAATATATAGATTCCAGATTATAGAGGCCAGGTGTTTTTGCCTGCGCAGCCGGCCAAAAAACCATAGAGTAATTTAAAGCCCAAAATAGTTTAATTTG
>JBFMGH010000305.1:0-3931 GCA_040752795.1 Cyanobacteriota bacterium | reverse complement strand
ACACTATATTTACTATTTTGATTTAATCAACAGATTCATGTATAATTTGTCAGAAACTTGAATCATAATGGGGTGACAGCTTTGAAAAATATAATTGAAGTTGAAAATCTAACAAAAAAATATGGAAGTTTTGTAGCTGTAAACAACATAAGCTTTGAAGGAGAAGAGGGTGATGTAGTTGCCTTTCTGGGGCCTAATGGCGCAGGTAAAACCACTACGATGAGAATACTTACGTGTTATATTCCAGCAACTCTCGGCACTGCCAGAATTGATGGGTTTGATATTTTTAATGATTCATTTAAGGTTAGAGAACGTATTGGTTATGCCCCTGAAATACCTCCTTTGTATCCGGATATGACTGTTAAATCCTTTTTGAAATTTGTTGCTCAAATTAAACAAATTCCGGCCGGGCAGGTTAATATGGCTGTAGATAAAGTTACAGAACTCTGTGCTCTGAGTGAAATGAAAACAAGACTTATATCTAAATTATCCAGAGGTTACAGACAAAGAGTCGGCATTGCTCAGGCTATTATTCATAATCCTAAAGTTATTATCCTTGATGAACCTACTGTTGGTCTGGACCCTAATCAGGTTGTTGAGATGAGAGAGGTTATTAAAAACCTTGCTAATGATAAAACTGTTATGATTAGCACTCACATTCTTTCTGAAGCGGAAGCTATGTGTAAAAAAGTTATTATCATTAATAAAGGTGAAATTACTGCACAGGGCCAGTGGGTTGATCTTCAACAGGATATTCAGGAAATGATAGTCATTAAAATGAAAATTCCCGATATTAATGACGAAAAAATTAATAAAATTAAAACTCTTGAAAACGTCAATGACATTGAAGTTTTAGAAGATAAAACTATTAAAATTTATACACCTAAAAAGACTAATATTAAACCTAAGTTGATAAAACTTTTAGCTGAAAATGACTGGTCTATTGATGAAATGGTTTCAGAAAAATTGAATTTAGAAGAAATTTTTAAACGTTCAACAGTTAGTAAGAAGGTGTAATATTGTGGTATCAACAAAAAATATTTATTACATAGCAGTTAGAGAATTTCGAACCATTATAACTTCTCCCATGATGTATATCGTTCTGGCATTATTCTTTTTTGTCAGCAATTTTTTCTTTCTTCTATCCCTGGAAGCTTTTAACGATATGTGTACATCGTTTTCTTCTGACCTTGCTGCATTCAGAATAAGTGCTTTAGATATCAATAGTATGGTTTTAACACAGCAATTTATTAATATGGCATTTGTGTGTATATTCTTTTTACCCATTTTTACTATGAGACTTGTTGCAGATGAAAAGAAAAATCATACTGTTGAATTATTAATGACTTCTCCTATATCTTCTACAGAAATTATTTTAGGAAAATTCTTTGCTATTAGTGTAATCTGGGTTATAATCCTGACTATAACTTTGATGTACCCCTTTTCTGTTATTCAACTACCATACATTACTATAGATTGGGCTAATTTTTTCTGTGCATTGTTAGGATTATTTTTGTATGGTTTATTTGGAATTAGCATTGGATTATTTGCCTCTTCTTTAACTGATAATTTGCTTATATCTGCTATGATAGCCTTCTTTCTTATGGCTGTCCTTTATTTCTTAATTAATATATCGTCTGTAACAGATTCTCCAATTGGTAATTTTGCATATGCAGTATCTACTTTTCCTCATTTTAATGAGTTTGCAAGAGGTTTAATAGATACAAAAAATATTGCTTACTTCGTACTTGGGATATTTTTTGTTTTGTTTTCTTCTGAAAGAGTACTTGAATCACAGAGGTGGCGTTAAATAATGAATAAATTAATTTTAAAAATAGCCGGCATAATAGGTGTAATTCTATTAGTTTTTGGAATTGTACTTTATGGTGTTTTTCCTTTAATGACAGGTGGGCCTGTTGCCGCTGTTATAGGAACATTATTGATTATTGCCTATGTTGTTCTTGACTGGAAAAATATTAGGGAATCTGTTTCTGTTAGATCAGCAAAATATGGCACCAATACATTTGTATTTGTTCTTGTTGTCTTTTTAATTGTTTGCTTGCTCTACATTGTGGCAGGTAAATATCGCTTGAAATTTGATGCTACAGTTGATTCAAGCAATTCTTTAACCTCTCAATCTTTGAAGGTTATCTCTAATCTTAAAGACAAAGTGCAAATTTTTGGGTTCGTGGTTAAGAAAAAGGTTCTTCAAAGACAGAATTTTCGTCAGCTATGTGATTTATATAACTATGCTTCTCAGGGTAAAATAACATGCAGGTTAATTGAACCTGATGAACATCCGGCTCTGTCAAGAGAATTTGGCGTCAATACTAAAGACCCTGTTTATGGTTTTATGTCCGGTGAAAAAAAATCAAAAACCCGTTATTTGCTTGAAGAAGATTTCACAAGTGCTTTAATTAAAATTATTAGAGATCATAAAAAAATTATTTATTTCGTCTCAGGACACGGCGAAGGTAACATTGAATCTGATAATGACTATGATTTTAAAAAAATATCTTCAAAATTAAGAGCTTCAGGTTATGTTCCAAGAAATATTTTCTTGCCTGAAATCACTAAAATCCCTGATGAATGCAATGTGCTGGTTATTATTTCTCCTAAAACCAACTTTATGCAATCTGAAGTTGATAAAATTAATGATTATTTAAATAGAGGTGGCAGTGTTTTACTAATGATGGATCCTACCAGTGAACCTGCATTAGATAAATTTCTTGACCAGTGGGGGCTGGCTGTCGATAAAAATATTATTGTTGACAGTATTAGTAACTTTGATAGTAACCCGGTTGTTCCACTTGTTAGGGGTTATCAAAAACACCCTATTACTCAGGAAAGCTATGGTACTTTACCTCAAACTTATTTTGTTGAAGCATCATCTGTTAGAAAAACTAATCAACCCTCTAATCTTGATATTCAAAAACTCTTTTCCGCTACAGGTGGATATAAATACAGTTATGGTGAAACTAATATTGATAAATATCAAAAAGAGAGAAAACTTGAATTTAATCATCAAGAAGATATTAGAGGCCCCCTGGATATGGCCTATATAGTAACGAAAAAAATTAAAGTTGCCGACACACCAGTAAAAGATGATAAATCTAAATCTAGTGAAGAAATTAAAAAATCAATAGACGTTTCTGATAAAGAAGCAAAACTGATAGTTATTGGAGATTCAGACTTTGCTAATAATTTACACGTAGAATTTGCTGGTAATGGAACTTTGTTTTTCAATATGATTAACTGGTTAGCTGGTGATGATAATCTTATTTCTATTAATAGACCTCCTACAAAACCTAATGTAATAAGATTAACTAATTCAACTAAAAGACTCTATTATTATTTATTCTTATTTCTTATACCTGGAGTAATATTTTTTACAGGGGCTGTTATATGGTGGAAAAAAAGAAAATAATTGATAAAAAGTTTATTCCTACAATTATCGCTATAGTAATACTGATAATTCTCGCTGTTGTAATGTTGCCTGAGATAAACAAGCCAGAGAAACAGCCGGAAGATAACAAAGAAAATATTTTATTTGACTTTAAAGACAGCAATATAAGTTTTATTGGTATTTATACTTCTGATAATCCTGAAATAAACGTTGATCTTGCTCTTCAAAAAGATGGCACCTGGACTGTAAATGATAAATTAGCTTATACCCCTGAAGTAATGCGTATATTATCTGTTTTAAAGAATGTTAGAGTTTTAAGCAAAATTGATGATTACGGATCTTTAAAAGAATTTGGCTTAAACCCTCCTGATAAAATTCTTTATATCAAATTTAAAGACAATAAAACTAAACCCATTAAACTTTTTGTCGGTGATTATGCACCAGCATCAAGAGATCGATATATTAAATTTGAAAAAGATACAGAAATTTTACTGGCTAATAATTATGTTTATAGTGCTATTTCTG
>JBFMGH010000304.1:0-19958 GCA_040752795.1 Cyanobacteriota bacterium | reverse complement strand
AAATGGCAGCACTTCCATATTACCTTGGTGGTGCAATGCTTTATAACTGTTTCAGACAGGGTGGAGATAAACTGTTAGCCAAGAAGCAGGGTGTTGGCGTAGTTTTATATTATGCTGGCATGGGTCTTGCTGATAGTTTTGTTGATAGTTTTGTTAAGCATAAATATGGCGTTGACCTTGATCTTAAATATAAAAATATGAATGGTGAAATAAGAAAAGTATTTGAAAGCGTTGATTTCACCAGATGGGATCTCTTAACAGAAAAAGACTGGAATCAAATGGGTGATAAACTTGGTATTCCAAGAGATGTTCCTGATAGAGATACAGCAATTAAAGACGAAGTGCATAAAATTATTGTTAGAGCCAGAGCATGGAAATTAGTACTAGGGGCTGCATTTGCTGCTACTGGTACTGGTTTCATTGCCAGAAGCGATGTTTGGAAAACTTTGTTTAAAAATAATGCTGCTATTAAAACTGCAGCTAAGAATGTATTTGCTGCTAAAACCGGAATGCCTTTAATGGGTAGAGTTGCTAATTTTGGTAAACAACTCTGGAGTTCATTCAGACATGAAGTAGTTGGCAATTTTGCTCAAGCTTGTAAGTCTTTACCAAATAAATTACCTGGCAGAATAGCCATTGCAGCAGTAATTGGGTTACCTTTATTAGCGATTATTAATTTATTAAAGTCTCCTAGCAAAAATAAAGTTTATCTCACACAGCAAGAAGCTATGCCATTTGCTTCTAAAGTTACTCAGGATGAAGCATTAAGAGCTCATATCGAATCTAATATTAATCCGAATAAAGTTGATTATGAATCATTATATACACAAATAGCTAAAATGCCTGCACAAGCTATACCGGGGCAGCAAATAGCACAAACTAACTTTGCTCCTTCACCATTTGATGCTTTTGAAGCATTTATGAGAGGAGGAAGTGCTAATGGTTAGAATGAATAATATTACTTTCCAGGCAAATAACAATAAATCACCATATGCACATATAGTGAAAGAAAATCCTTTCCAGAAAGTTTCTTCAAGCGTATCTACCCATGCCGGTAACTTTGCCAGTATTGGAAAAGCTATCACTAAAGGTGAAGGTTCAGACTATAGTTTGGGTAGAATGAATGATACAACACTCCGGTTAGGGTCATTAGGTATTGCTACTTTAGCAAGTTCTAAATCCTTATCAACCATAGCAGGTCTTGGAGAATTTTTAGGTTTTGCTTGTTGGTTTGCTTCAATGGGTATTTCTCCTAAGATCATTAATAAAATGGTTCAAGTTAAATATGGTTTAGACCTTGATAAAGAGTATATGGATTCTTATGGAAGAAGAAAGAAATTATTTGATGATCCAGGCTTTATATGTTGGGATCTTATTCCTCCTGAAGAACTCAGTGCTATAGGCGATAGAATGGGTGTTCCCAAAAATATTATCAATAGAAACGAAGCTATTCAAGAAAAGATTACACAGGTTGTAGTTCAATCTAAAACCTGGGCTATGATATCAGCCGGTGTAGCTACACCAGTTATAGCCAGTTTACTTGGAGATGCACTTAAAAAGCCAACAATGAAAGTATTTGAATTATTACATAATAAAACATTAGGCAGTTTAGATTCCAGTATTCAAAGTGCATTAAAATCAGGAAACACTAAAAAAGCCCAACAGATTCTTCAAAAAGCAATACATAGAACATATGGTGCTACAGATGCGGCAGCTTTAGCTAGAATCTGGAAAGAAGCTCCTGAGCAAATGGTTCAAAAATCTGGTATTATGAAAGGTGCTGTAAGCAGACTTGGCGAAATACTTAAAAATGCTAAAAATGCACTCTCCGGAAATAATGCCTGGATTTCTAAATGGGCTACAAAAGCTGACCGTGCTGCAGAAGCTAAAAAAATGCAAGCTATTATAGAACATTTAAGAGCTAACCCAGAGCAGGCTAAAGAAGGTGCTAAAGTTCTTGAGGCCAGCATAACTAAAGCTCGTGGCTGGAAAGAACTCTTAATGAAGTATGAACATTTAATGGATGACGCTACCAAAGAATTAATTAAAGTTAAAACTCTTAGCCTTGAATCAGGTTTTGGTAGTATGAAAAAAGTATTAGATATAGCAGCTCAAGGCAATGCTGATCCAAAAGTTCTTAAGAACTTCTTAACAGGTATTACAAACGCTCAAGCACAAAGATGGTCTGTTGAAAAGATTGCTGAGTATGTTGGTACAGATGTTGCTAAAGAAGTAAAAGAACTTTTAAAAGCTGGAAAAACTGAAAAAGCTATTGATTTAATTAGTCAGCGCCCAATTAAATTTGCTGATAAAGCTGCTAAAGATGTTTTATTACACAATAGATGGCTCAAGCGTATTGGATCAATCGGTATTGGTATCGTTCTTGCAACAGCACTCTACGTATTCTTCTTTATGGGTCGTAGCAACAAATTTAATCCTCAGATTAAAGAAAACGGGGGTACTAAGTAATGGTAGGGTTCTATAATATTCAACAAAATATTCCTCCACAGCAAATGGTTCAACAAAGACCTGTTAATGCCCCTGTATATAATCAGCCTGTTTATCAGCAACCTGTTCAAACAGTTCCTGTTTATGCTCAACAGCAAGTACAAGTTGCTAATAACCAGCCAATGGTAGCAGAAAGAAGAACTTTTGACCCTAATAAATTACCTTCTCAATATGCATGGCTAACAAGACCTGTTAAATCAACTTTTGATATGCCTCAACCAAAAGTTCCTTTCTATCCACAACAAAGCCAATTAATGAATATTAATGCTAAAGGGTTGGCTTCTGAAATCAGAGCTACAGCTGGCCCTGATGGTTCAAGAGTTCCTAAATCAAATTTCGTTAATGATTTAAAATCATTATTCCAGCAAAATAAATCTATTATTGAAGCTATAGTTATCAGAACTTTTGGTGCCGCTGACGATGATAAAAACGGTTTTGTTGAGCATAACAAAAGCGAAAGTGGCACTTTTTTAAATGCTATTAATAGATTAGATGAACTTAAAGCCAGAGGTATAAATACCCTTCACGTATTGCCTATTAGTGAAGTGGGTAAAATAAATAAACTCGGCGAAGCCGGAAGTATTTATGCACCTCTGGATTATAATAAAATTGCACAGGAATTAGATGCACCTGGCAACGGTCTTAATGTAAGAGATGAAATGAAGATCTTTGTTAATGAATGTCATAAACGTGGCATTAGAGTAATGGTTGATTTACCAAGCTGCGGTTCAATAGATATGACAAAAACGAATCCGGATTGGTTCTTAAGAGACCGTGATGGAAATCTTAAAGTTCCAGGTACATGGCGCGACATTAGAATGTTTGACCCTTACACCAACCGTGATACAGGCGAATTAAGACAATCATTATTTGAAATGCATAAAGAATTTGTTAGAAATATGATAGATATTGGCGTTGATGGTATCAGAGCTGATGTCGCTAGAGCAAAACCATCTCATTTCTGGAAACCTTTAATTGAGTATTCTCATCAGTTAGATCCGAATTTTGCCTGGTTAGCTGAAAGTTACATTCATGAAGACGCTTCACCAATGGCTAATATTCCAGCTGATAGACCTGAAGATTTATTAAGAGCCGGGTTTGATTCATTCTATGGACAATATCATATTTTACAAAGTATGAAAAATGCAACAGAAGTTCATAAATATATCATTGATAACATAAATATGACTCAAAGACTGCCAAAAGCTAAATCAATGATTGGTACATTTTATACCCACGACGATAAGAGCGTAATGGAACATGGTGGACCACTCTATGGTCAGTTTGCTTCAGCATTTGTTTCAACTTTACCAATGGTTAACTTATATTATATCAATGGTTTTGAGACTGGTGATGCCAAGCAAATGGATATATTTAATTATGTAAATGCTCCAAAAGGCTCCAACCCTCAATTAGTTAAATTTATTGCAGCTGTTAATAAAATGAAAGAGCAATATTCAGAAACAATCGGTTTGGGGCATTATGTTCCATTAGAAGTACAAGCATCTGATAAAGAAGATAAAATTATAGCATTTGCAAGACATTATAATGGAAAAACATTGCTTGTAATAGCAAACAAAGATATAAATGCAAGACACATTGGCAAGATAAAAGTTCCAACTTTAAAAGGCAGCCAGCCTTTAAATGATATTGTTCCTGTTTATGGTGCTAAATCAAGATTAGCTGTTCAAGAAGGTTCTGTAGCAGTTGATTTGGCTCCCGGCAGAGTTCATGTGTTTGAAATAGATACACCAAATATTCTTGCTAATGTTCAAGAAGCTTATAGACAAAATTTATAGTAGGAGAGAGAGATACCAAAAATACTGAGGAGATAGATAATCTTACCTGAATGCCTTCATTTTATGAAGGCTTTTGTTTGCAATGCATATGTATTCAGAGGCCTCCGCATAACTAATGTTTTATAAAATATCAGGGAACACTCGTTCTCTGCTACCGCAGCTTTTTTGAGAATATATACACTTATGCACAAGTCTTATTTAGGTGTTTCAGACTTTTTGCTCTTCGTAATATCTATCGGCTCTGAAGCGGAAAATATGAACAGGCTCATTCATTGGTATACCAGCTTTTCTTTTGGTAATAGCAACTTGATGTTCAACTGTATCAACGCCTTCAAGGTTAGGTAATAATAAAGCCTGTCTGCCGGAATCTGATTTAACAATAATGCCATATTTATGAGGGTCAAGTTCAGAAACGTCATTAATTTGTTCAGGTTTTTGCATTACATCAACTGAGAACACAAGATTACCAAGTTCATCTGGTCCAATAGGGGTAAATCTGGGGTCTTGTGTTGAGGCAGAAATAGCATTAGTGATTATTTCTTGTTCAATTGTTTTCTGGGTGGGAAATATTGTTCCGATGCAGCCTCTCAGATCACCATTTTTTAATTTAATAGAGACGAAAACACCTGCCTCTTCAACATCAACATCTGTGACCTTGAATTCTATTGGGTCTAATTTTAAATTAGATGATACATAGGATTCAACTGTTTTTCTTGCCAGAGCAGGTGGTGTAAGTTTTTCTACCATATATATAATCCTTTCTATAATGAAGCAACGAGATAACCAACTCCAAAGGGAGCCTCATAAGAATAAATTTTGCTTTGTTTGTTATCTTCATTAATAGCGCCAAAAGCAACCATTAAAGAATTGTAAGCACATTCACCGGCATTATCTCTCAAAGCATTATCCATAGATGATATTAAATTATAGTTGCCGTCTTTTATAGCATTAACAATAAGCTGATCAAACTTTTCTCCATCAGGATGAAACCCTGCTGGTGCAGATGGAATTATTCTATGGCTTAAATCACCGCTGGCAACAAGAATTGTTTTAATATTACTATTTTTAACAGTATCTAATAATGTTTTACCAAAATCAATGTGGACATCTTTTGAAGAAACACAATAATTAAATATAACTACAGAACCTTTATAACCAGCTTTGAGTAAATAATATAGTGGTACTCCGCTTCCGTGATCAAGTTTGTTTTTGGGAGGCATAAATACTATATCATTTTTACCCTGTGATTCTCTATTTTTTTTGATATTTGCTATCAGGTCAAGGTTGTTTTTAACCTTTATCGTAACATTAGGAGCACCAAACATACTAAAGTTTCCAGAGATAATATCATCAGAATAAGTAGCAAAAGAGTTACGGTGCATCATTGAATGTGGTGTAATAATAATAATTGTTTCAGGATTTTTAAATACGATATCTTTTGATATTTCTATCATGCCTTCAGCAGTGGTTTTGACGTCATTAAAACGTGACCCAGCCACTTCGGGCAATACTATTGGTGGATGTGGTAATAAAACTACTTGCTCTAGAGCCATTTTTTATACCTCATTTTAATTACCTGATTTTAATAATTTTAGAACAAATAAACATTTAAATTAAGGAAAGCAATTTAAAAATACTTTATAATTGCCGATACTATATTATTATTGTTTAAAGAAATAGAATCATTTTTTCTGATTTTAAATTAAAAAATGGTCAGCTATGCCTGAATTTGCTGAAAATAAATATTAGGTAAAGAATGTAATAAGGATAAAAAAAATAGTCTAAAATACAAACAGAGTATTAGTTTTACAGGTTAACTGGTTAAATATGTCTTCAAGAGGTATCTATAATAAATTATTAGAGTTAAGAGAGTCTAAAGACCTCGCTAATTTTCACTGGAGCGCTATTCATAAATGTATTGGCATTGTTGATGGTTTATCAGCAGATATTGTTCGTGTCAGACATATTGATTCACTCGGTGAAGAAGATGGTTTTATTACAATTCCTACTTCTCAAATTTCTCATATAATTGAAGATAGTAAGGAAGTTAGAGAAATAAAACAGTATTTAATACAGAAAAGCTTAAAGTTATAGATTTGATTTAGTTAATAGTAATTGAGTAGTCAAAAACTTAAGCGAATATTATTTTGAGAGATTTTTTTCAAAAGTAGTTAATAATTAGTCAACATTTTGTTTATTTTGTTTGATAACCTGACCCTCTTTAAATTAAAATTAGTAGGGTTAATAAATCTTATGAGTGAAAAGTATGAAAATATTAGTGATTCACGGGCCTAATTTAAATTTACTGGGAAAAAGAGAAAAAAGCATTTATGGCAAAAAAACATTAGAAGAAATTAATTCAGACCTTAAATCTCTGTCTTCTGAGCTGGATGCTACCCTTGATATTTTTCAATCTAATCATGAAGGAGATATTATTGATAAAATTCATAAATCAATTGATAAATGTCAGGGTATACTGATAAATCCAGGGGCTTATACTCATACAAGTATAGCCATTAGAGATGCTATTGCTGGTGTTGAATTGCCAGCAGTAGAAGTTCACCTATCTAACATTTATGCCAGAGAAGAATTTAGACATAAATCTGTTATTTCACCGGTTTGTATCGGGCAAATTTCAGGATTTGGCCCTAATAGTTATAGTTTAGGTTTAACAGCCCTTGTAGATTATGTTCGTAATAATTAATTGAGAATAATGTGAAAACTTGTAAGTTTTATTCGATTCATATAAGATTGTCAGAGTATTACAGTTTTAATAAGTAGGTTGCTGCTATGATTTCAACAAATAACTTTAAAAATGGCGTGACAATAGAAATAGATGGTGATGTTTGGCAAATTGTTGAATTTTTACACGTTAAACCGGGCAAAGGGTCTGCTTTTGTTAGAACAAAACTGAGAAATCTTAAAACTGGCAACGTTAATGAGAAAACATTTCGTGCAGGAGAAAAATTTCCTCAAGCCCTTATTGAAAAAAGAGAAATGCAATTCCTATATCGCTCTGGGGATGATTTAAACATGATGGATATGGGAAATTATGACCAGATTGTTCTGACTGTTCAGCAGGTAGGTGATGATAAAGTAAAATATCTTAAAGAAAACGAGATTCTTTCAATATTACAGTTCAATAATGAAATACTTGGTATTGATATTCCATTCTTTGTTGAGCTTGAAGTGGCAGATACTCCACCTGCAGAAAAAGGTAATACTGCCCAGGGTGGAACCAAACCTGCAACTCTCGAAACAGGTGCAGTAGTTCAAGTTCCATTTTTTGTTAATATTGGTGATAAAATTAGAGTTGATACACGTACAAATGAATATTTGGATCGTGTTAAATAAGGAGAAATCAATTGAATATTGATCTTGAATATATAAAAGCATTGGTTAATCTTGCATCCAGTAATGATTTAACAGAGTTAAAGGTTACTGAAGGTGATAAAAAGATAATAATAAAAAAAGAAAAAGAAACTCATATAACTCAAGCAATAACTCCTGTGTCTGGTATGCCTTCATTTGGGCAAACTGTTACTACTGATTCGCAGGCAGCAGACCAGTCTAAAGAAGCCTCTTTAGTTGAAGGGGCAGAAACTAAACCCGTTGCTCATAAAAAAGGTACACCAGTTGAATCACCGATAGTAGGAACTTATTATAGTTCTCCGTCGCCTGATTCTCCACCATTTGTAACTGTTGGTTCAAGGGTTAAAGTTGGCTCAGTTCTTTGTATTGTTGAGTCTATGAAATTGATGAATGAAATTGAATCAGATATTGCTGGTACAGTTATTGAAATTTGTGTTGAAAATGCAGATCCTGTGGAAGCAAATCAGGTTATTATGTATATTGATGAATCAAAATAACCAGGAGGGAACATGTTTAAGAAAGTTCTGATAGCTAATAGAGGTGAAATAGCACTAAGAATTATTAGAGCCTGCGTGGAACTTGGAATAGAAACTGTCGCTGTATATTCAGAAGCTGATGAAACCTCTTTGCACGTACAATTAGCTGATGAGGCATACTGCATTGGCCCACCGCACCCAACAAAAAGTTATCTGGATACTACTAACTTAATGAGTATAATTTTGAATGCTGGTGTAGATGCTGTGCATCCTGGTTATGGTTTTTTAGCTGAAAATGCAAACTTTTCAGAAATGTGTTCAGATCATAATGTTGAATTTATTGGTTCTTCTCCTGATAATATTAAGATGATGGGTGATAAATCGACAGCAAGAAGCACTATGGATAATATCGGTGTGCCGATTGTACCGGGCACTGCTCTGGTTGATAATATTGAATCTATAAGATCCTGGGCTGATGAAGTTGGTTATCCGGTATTGATTAAAGCTACGGCTGGCGGTGGCGGTAAAGGAATGAGGATAGTTGAATCTGGCGATAAACTTATCGAACAGGCTCAAATGGCTAAGGCAGAAGCTTCTGCATGCTTTGGCAATGATGGTATTTATGTTGAAAAATATCTTCTAAAGCCCCGTCACATAGAAATTCAGATTATTGCCGATAAATATGGTAATGTTATATATCTTCCTGAAAGAGATTGTTCTATACAAAGAAGGCATCAGAAACTTTTAGAAGAGTCACCATCTCCTGCTATTAGCCCTGAAACAAGGCGCAAGATGGGAGAGTATGCAGCACTCGCAGCTAAAAGTATAAACTACATTGGTGTTGGTACTATTGAATATTTATATGACATTGATGGCAAGTTTTACTTTATGGAAATGAATACAAGAATTCAGGTTGAGCATCCGGTGACAGAAATGGTTTGTGGAATTGATCTGGTTAAAGAGCAAATTAAAGTTGCTGCTGGCCAAAAACTGCTTTATACTCAAGAAGAAGTAGATTCAAGATTTAGAGGCCATGCTATTGAGTGTCGTGTAAATGCTGAAGATCCAGATAAAAACTTTGCTCCGTGTCCTGGTATAATTGAAGGCTATATAGCTCCCGGTGGTATAGGGGTGAGAGTTGATAGTCATGTTTATCATGGTTATACTATTCCGCCATTTTATGATTCATTGGTTTCTAAATTAATAACATACGGTTCAGACAGGGAAGAAGCCCGTCAGCGTATGCTTAGAGCTCTGGATGAGTATGCAATTACAGGTATTAAGACTACCATACCTTTCCATCAAAAAATTCTTGTTCATGATGCCTTTGTTAAAGGCGATGTTTATACTGATTTTATAGCTACTCATATGTCTCCGATGGTAACTAACTCTAAATGATCATTACAGGCGGAATCTATAAGGGTAGAAAATTAAAGACAGTTAAAGGTGACACAGTAAGGTGTTCCACAGCTTTGCTTAAAGAAAGTTTGTTTAATATTCTTACTGCCCGCGTTAATATTGATTCTTTTTTAGATTTATTTGCAGGAAGTGGCTCTGTTGGCATTGAAGCCCTTTCTCGGGGGGCTAAAAAGGTTGTTTTTGTTGAAAAAAATACTAATAATGTCAATTTGATTTGCTCTAATGTTTCTTTATTAGGGGCAGAAAAAGAAACAAGAGTAATGAAAATTATGGCTGAAAAGGCTATAGGGCTTTTGAAAAACTCTCAATTTGATGTTATTTTTATAGATCCTCCGTATGAACTTGCTAAACCGCCATATATAAAAGAAATTTTTCAGTTGATTTTAGATCATAACGTTCTTTCTGAAAATGGTTATCTGGTGTTAGAGTATCCAGCTTATGATGAGGCAGAAATATTTGAGATTGATGATCTGGAATTAGTTAAGTCTAAAAACTATGGCAAAAGTGGTCTGGCAATATGGGTTCAAAAATCTGTCAGTAAATAGCAGACCCTGCAACCTCCTCGCTGGTTCCTGATTTGTGAGTAATCGGGTTAAAGGCCAGCTTGCATTATATTTAATGCGGATGTTTATTTTAATACACGAAATTAAGCAATATATGGCATTAATTTCTCTATAATCTGAAATCTATAGATTACTTTCAAGGATCAGTATATGAAAAATTCAATTGAGTTTAAAACAAAAAAACCGCTCAGGGTTTGAGCCCTTTGAGCGGCTAAAGATATTGGAATCTATTATTATGTACTAATCAGCTGATCAGGAGCCACTGTTTGCTGTGGCAAGTTTGCTGAGATAAGCAGTCTTCTTATCGCTGCTATCATCGCTAAATAAGCCCATGATGCCTCCAACTATAGCACCGACTGTGCAGGATACGCCATAAGCAATAGTTCCCACGACGGGGATTGCATTAAATATTGCTGTTGCACCAGCGGCTGTGGCAGCGCCAGCGGCTGCTCCAGTTCCGACAGATCCAAGTGTATCCCAGGCGCCATAATCATCAGCTATATCATCTTTTAAAGATGCGCCATCATATAATTCTGCATAAGCTTTTTCAATAGCTGCTAATTGTTCTGGTGAAGCATTTTTGAAGATAGTTTCAATAGTTTCATCTTCTGTGCCCATGCCTTCTACGGCCTCTCTTAAAGCTATAGCAGCTGTATAAGGATTAAGGTGGGCAGCAGAATCAAGATAACCTATGATTTCTGATTCGTCATCACCAGATAATTCGCCTCTTAAGACGTCACGCAGGTGTTCAGTATTGCCATTTCCATATTTTTCTGCATAAACTAATTCTAATGCCGCTCTTTCTTGTGGGTTTAAACTAGTTAATGCATTTCTAATTCCATCTTCATCAGTGCCCCATTGTTTTTCAGTTGCATAATGAATTCTTTCTGCTGCCATATTGACTTTGTCCATATCAACCTGTTGTTGTGGTTGAGCAGCATTTGTGCCAGGAGTACCTGTTGCACCGTCAGTAGCAGCATTATTATCAATGGGTTGACCTTGAGATAATTTTTCAATTAACTGGTCAACTCGTTGCATTTCTGCCTGAAGTTGTTGCCTGTATGCAACCAGTTGATCTAAAAGTTGTTGTTGCTGATTTGCGTTTGTAGCTTGAGGCTGAGCTTGATTTGGCATTGGAGCCATAGCGTCTCTAATGGCACTTGAAACCATTGTGCCTGTGCCTCTTAAGTCTGCTAATGGGTCATTAGATTGTGCATACATACTGGCAAGTAGCATGTCAGCGTAAGCAAATGTTTGTTCTAATTGTTCGCTCTGGGTAGGGCCTCCATAATAGCTACCACCTCTATAGTCGCCATTGTTGCGCATAATGTTGCCTTGCTGGTAGCCCATTACGAATGCTTCACCCATTAAGTTGAATACTTGTTGTGGTGTAAAAACTTCTCTGTTTGCAGTAAAAGTAACCCTATCCTGATAATGAGAGTCTGGAACCCTCATCAGGTAGTTGTTGTTGTTGATAACTTCTGCCTGCTGTACATAGTTGACCCCTTGTGGGCCACTTGGTCCATTAACTTGTGTCATAATAGATTCTCCAATATCTTAATATGTTACATAACCAAACCTATGAATTTTCTTTCGCAAATGACGAAGTATTATACTTCTACATATATAAAAACAATTTCGGCAGAACAATTTACTAACTTAAACAATTTGAGCCTTAAAACTTAACAATTTGTTAAAATAACAATAAAAAATATTAATCAATTTAACACTGCAAAACTTTTTTTTATAAAATATCAGGGATTAGTGATTTGGTGGCAGGAAAGCCCCATAAGGTTGAAATAATGTGTTGCGATCAAATTATAAATAATCATGAAAGAACTCATCAGAAGAGTGTTTTATACCAATCCACGAAAGAAAAACACCCTGCTCTCAATTCTATGGAATCTATCATTACTTTCGAGGAAGAGTATAATTATTAAAGCGATTAAAAGAATTAAAATTAGAATCTATTTATTAATCATAGATAAAATAATTTTGTTCAATTATTATAAATGTTGCTTTGAGGATTGATTATTAAACGTATATTTAGGTGAACAAAACTGTTAAATCTATTGACTGCGTGATTAAATAAATGTTAGATTGAAATTAAATAAATAAAGCGTTATATTTAGTAAAAAGTAAACGTATTTATAAACATAAAGGAAACAATAAGTGAATAAATGGGTGAGTGGCGGAATGGTAGACGCGCTAGTCTTAGGAACTAGTAGGTAACCCCTGTGAGAGTTCGAGTCTCTCCTCGCCCATTTTAATATACTTAGGCAATTATATGTTATATTCTAAATCTCTCACGGATTTATTTGACCCTGTTAAAACAGAACTTGAACATTCCGTAAATAATCTGTATAAGAATTTAGGGTCTGATAATCCGTTAATAGATAGAATAATTTCATATATTTTTTCTACCGGAGGGAAGCGAATTCGTCCGGCTTTAAGTTTATTGGCATCAAAGTTATTTCAGGATGAATTAAATGAAAAACATATTATTCTGGCTCAGGTTGTAGAGATATTACATACTGCAACTCTGGTTCATGATGATGTAATAGATGATGCTGAACTTAGAAGAGGGCATAAAACGGTTAAAGCTCTATGGGATAATAAAATTACTGTTATTTGTGGAGATTATCTTTTAGCTAAAGCTTCCGGAATGATAGCAGATCTTGAAAGTCAGAGACTTATTAAATTGTTTTCTAATGCTATATCTGAACTGTGTAATGGAGAAATACAGCAGTCAAATCAGCTTTATGATACATCAATTACCTGGGAAGATTATATATTAAAATCTAAAAGAAAAACAGCTATATTATTCGCTTCTGCAACACAGGGTGCTGCAATAATATCTCAGGCAAGTGAAGCTCAGGTTCAGGCACTTTATAAATATGGCCTGAATTATGGCCTTGCTTTTCAGATTTTTGATGATGTATTGAATTATTCAGATATTGATCAAATTGGTAAACCTTCTTATGATGATTTGAAATCTGGTATTATAACTGCTCCTGCGATTTATGCTATGGAAGAAATATCTGATCTGGCATCAAAAATTGATACAAGTTTTAAAAATGAAACAGAATTTGATGAAATTGTTGGTATAATTAAATCTTCATCGGGAATTAATAAAGCTATAGATTTAGCACAAAATCATGTCGATGAAGCAATTAAATCCTTAGATATATTTAGTAATTCAGAAGTTAAGTTATCTTTAATACAGCTTGCGGAATATGTCACAAAAAGAAAATACTAGTTTTTTACCTATTTATATAAATGTTACAAACCAGGATATTCTAATTGTTGGTGGTGGTAAAGTTGCAAACAGAAAAATTGATGTATTATTAAATTATGAAGCTAATATTACTATAATTAGCCCAAGGTTTATTTCTGATATTATTGAAAAAGCACAAAATTTTCCTGAAAGAATTAGGTTAATTGAAGAAAAATTTTCTTCAGAACATCTTGAAAACAAAGACTACAAGCTGGTTTTTGTTACTACAGATGATCAACAACTAAATGAGTTGATTGCTCAACAGGCAAAACATCTTGGTATATTACCAAATATTTCTTCGTCTCTTGAAGAAGGATGTTTTATTATGCCTGCAATTATTAAAGAAGGTGATTTTCAAATAGCAATTTCAACATCAGGAAATTCCCCTCTACTGGCTAAAATTACAAAACAGCATTTAGAAGATAATTTTATACCTCATCTGGCAAAGTTTACCCGTTTGTTAGGTGACTTGAGAATAAAAATTCAGGAACGTTTTCAAGATGATTATGTTATAAGAGAAAAAGTTTATAACAAAGTGTTAAATTCTCCTGATGTATTAAATCGGTTGTATGAAAACGATATAGATATTGAAGAAGCATTAAATTTGATAATTCAGGAACTTAATTAAATTTTTTGCTATCATTATTAATTAACTTATGATTAAGGGTTTGTAGATATAACTTGCTAATGGCTGAAGATAATTCAAATATGAAAAATAAAAAGAAACTTATAATCCCTGAGGAGAGTAGATCAATTATCAGGGAACTTGTTGAAATTGTTTTGCTGACATTAATATTAATCATTGGAATAAAAAACTTGATTGGAGAACCTCGCTGGATACCTACTGAGTCTATGGTACCAACTTTGATTGAAGGTGACAGGGTTTTTATTGAAAAGATTTCTGAATATTTTGGAGAGTATAAAAGAGGCGATATTATAGTATTTTACCCACCAAAATTTGAATTAAAACATGATCCCTGGAGTGAATTTACAAGATCAATGGGCTTTTTAAATAATGATACAGCATATATTAAAAGATTAATTGGGCTTCCTGGGGATAATATTGATGTTGTTGAAGGTATAGGCGTATTTGTGAATGGTAAATTGCTTGATGAGCCTTATGTAAATGAAATTGCAGATAGAGGTTGTGGAACCAGAGCAAAATATTGTCAGATTACCCTCGAAAAAGATCAATATTTCATGATGGGTGATAATAGAAATAATAGTCTTGATAGTAGAGTCTGGGGCCCTTTGCCTGTTAACAGAGTTATTGGCAAGGCTTATTGCAGATGGTGGCCAATTGATAGAATAGCTTTGATAAACCATCAGAATTATAATAACGATGAATCTTCAAATAAAAAGTAACTTGTAATGAAAAAAATTCAATCATATAAAGATTTAAATGAATTTATTGATGTTCTAAGAGCTCAAAATCAGCTAATGGAATTTAATGATGCTGTTAGCTGTGATCTAGAGATAACCGAGATAACAGATAGAGCATCTAAAGAAAATGGATTACCTAATAAAGCTATCCTCTTTAATAATGTTGAGGGGTATAAAGTTCCTGTATTAATGAATGCTTTTGGTAGTTATGAAAGAATAAAACTTGCTCTGGGTGGATATTATCCTAAAGAGATAGCATCCAGAATTGAATCATTGATGGTGAAAAATATAAAAACTGGTTTACTGGCTAATTTGAGTTTACTACCAAAACTTATGGAGGTGGCAAATATTCCACCTAAGATGGTTAGTTATGCACCCTGCCAGGAAGTAGTTATTACTGATCTTGATCAGCCAATTTTAGATAAGTTGCCAATACTTAAGTGTTGGCCCGGGGATGCTGGTTCTTTTATTACATTGCCAGTTGTTATTACTAAAGACCCTGCTACCGGGGTTAGAAACCTTGGTATGTATAGAATGCAAAAATTCTCTAATACTTCAACCGGTATGCACTGGCATCCACATCATGATGGAGCTGTTAATTTTGTTAATTTTACCGGTGAAACAGCTATGCAAGTTGCAGTTTCTATTGGCCCTGACCCGGCTGTTACATATGCTGCTACTGCCCCGTTGCCATATGGAATAGATGAAACGTTATTTGCCGGTTTTTTAAGAAATAAACCTGTTGAGATGGTTAAGTGTAAAACTGTTGATCTTGAAGTACCAGCAAATTCTCAGATCGTTCTTGAAGGTTACGTTGATCTTAAAGAAAGAAGAGTTGAAGGGCCATTTGGAGATCATACCGGCTATTATAGCCTGGCTGATAAATTTCCTGTTTTTAATATTACTGCTATGACACATCGCAATGATTTTATTTATCCTGCAACTATTGTTGGTAAACCTCCACAGGAAGATTGTTATATGGGTAAGGCTACTGAACAAATATTTTTACCCCTGATAAAACAGATTGTTCCTGATATTATTGATATAAATTTACCGATAGAAGGTGTTTTTCATAATTGTGCAATAATAAGCATAGACAAGAAATATGCTGGTCAGGCAAGAAAAGTTATTTGTGCTGTATGGGGTCTTGGTCAGTTAATGTTTACTAAATTTGTTATTGTTGTTGACAAAGAGGTTGATGTTCATAATCTCAGTGAAGTTTGCTGGAAAGTTTTTAATAACACGGATCCCAAAAGAGATAGTATAATATTTGAAGGTCCTGTTGATATTTTAGATCATGCTGCACCAAAATCTGGTTTTGGCTCAAAAATGGGTATAGATGCTACAAAGAAAATTTCTGAAGAAGGCTTTGAAAGACAGTGGCCGGATGAGATAAAAATGTCTGAAGAGATAATTAATAAGGTTGATGAGAAATTAAAATCCTATTTACTATATAGAAAGGGGTAAAAGAATATATGGACTCTAAGAAAATTTCAATTGCTCTATCATTACCTATTTTGTTAATAATGATGCTTGGAATTTTTATTAATGAAGCATTGGCTACTACTCCTCAATCATTATATGATGAGGTATGGAGGCTTATTAATACAAAATATGTTGATCAAACTGAAAATAATCAGGATTGGGAGCGCTGGAGGCATAAATACGATCAGTATATTCAGACTGATGAAGATGCCTATGTAGCTATTGAAACTATGCTGGCAAGCCTTAATGATAAATATACTAGATTTTTAGACCCTGATGAATTCAAAGAAGAAAATGAATCCATTAGAGCACAATTATATGGTGTAGGTATGCAAATTGGAGTCAGAGATAACAAGCTTGTTGTTATTGCACCACTAGAAGAGACACCTGCTGAAAGAGCTGGGTTGAAAGCCAATGATGAAATTGTTTCCATTGATGGCAATAGCACCAAGGGCCTTTCTGTAAAAGATGCTGCTGACATGATTAGAGGTAGAAAAGGTACTAAAGTTAAGCTTTTAATAAGAAGAAACAATAAAGATAAACTTTATGAAATAACCAGAGATGAGATTAAGATTAAAGCAGCTTCTAAAAGAACTCCTTTTGATACTAAAGTACCTAAAAAAATTGGTTATATTCGTTTAAACTCTTTTTTAAGTAAGAATGCTAGTAACGAAATCCGTGCATTACTTAAAGATGATTATAATGATAAAGATGCAGTTATACTTGATATAAGGTCAAACCCAGGTGGGTTACTTTCCAATGCTGTAAGTATATCTGATATGTTTCTAGATGATGGTGCAATAGTTAGCACTGTTGATAGAGATGGTTATAAGGAAATTAAAAAAGCTTCTTCTCACTTGATATGGAAAAAGCCAATTGTAATTATGATAGATGGTGGAAGTGCCAGTGCATCTGAAATTTTAAGTGGTGCCCTTAAAGACCACCATAGGGCTATTCTTGTTGGTGTTAATACTTTTGGCAAAGGCCTCGTTCAGGAAATCAATCATCTGCCAGGTCGTGCGGGCATTAATATTACTACTCAGAAGTATCTGACTCCAAATGATACTGATATTAATAAAAGAGGAATTCAGCCAGATATAGAAGTTAAAAACACTGAAGATGATTTTAAAAATAAAAATGATAAGCAACTTATAATAGCTATAAAAATTGCTGAAGACTTGATAGAAGGGAAATCTCCCAATGCTATTACAGCATCAGCTAAAACATATATAGTTAAATAATATTTATCATTTATAATATTTACCCCCTGTAACAAAAAACTACGGGGGGTTTTAAATTTTATGTATTTATCCCGGATTATTCACAAAGTTTCGGAAATAGATCTTTATCGAGGGTTCAAAAGCTCCGCAGGGCGAACCTTTTGAACCAGGCCCTCTAAAACACCCTATAATAATTTAAAGCCATATATCGTTTACTTCCGTGGATTGGTATATATAAGTTAAAATTAGTAAACTATTTTACTGAAATCCGCAAGGGTTTTATATTTCAGGTCTGCTTTATTTACCAGAGATAAACGGTTATTTTTGATTCGTTCATCTTTATCCATTACAAGTACGTTATCGAAGAATTTTTCAATTATTGGTGTTAATTCTTTTAACTTAATAACTACATCTTTATGACTTAATGAGTCCAGATCTATTTTATCCAGAGCATCGTTGAATTCATTTTCGCTGATATGTGAAAATAAGGAAGGTTCTACATTAAATTTAATGTCAGCATTTTTTAGAATACGATGTATTCTATTGGCACTTTCATGGAATGGGCCATATTCAGACTCATTTACAAGGTTATTAATAATTTGAACCCTTTCAATAGTGTCTGTTATGTCTTTAAGTGGATCTTTGCAGTCCAGAACGGCATCAATGGCATCATAACGATATTTCTGGTCATTCAGATAAACACGTAATCTCTGGGTAATAAAATCTTTAACCTGTGGTAAAACATTTTCCAGTGGTTCTTTTTTATCTATGTTGCCTAATGAATTATATGCTTTCTCCAGAATATGGCTTAAATTCAGCTTTAAATCACTTTTTAGAACAATTAATAAAGTACCTAACGCTGCTCGTCTGACACCAAGTGGATCAGCAGAACCTGTAGGTGATTTACCTATAGAAAATACACTGACAATAGTATCAATTTTGTCTGCCATGGCAACAATTTTACCAGTAAGTGATTTAGGTATATTATCTTCAGCAGATCTTGGTAGATAATGTTCACCCACCCCCTGTGCGACTTCAGGGTCTTCGTTGTCTTTAAGGGCATAAACTCTACCAATTATACCTTCAAGTTCGGTAAATTCTCTAACCATAAATGTTGTTAAATCTGCTTTGCAAAGTTCAGCTGCTCTTATAGTTTTTGTTTTTTCTGCATCACATAGGTTTAGTTCATCAGCTATTTCAGAACATATTGCTTTAATACGTTCAGTTTTATCATACATATTACCCAGCCCTTTTTGGAAAGTAACACCTTTAAGTGCTTCAACCTTACTGGCTAATGAATGTTTTCTGTCTTCGTTGTAATAAAAAGCTCCGTCTTCGAGTCTTGCTTTAAGAACTCTTTGATTTCCTTTGATAATAGTTTCGGTATTTTCGCCGTTTCTATTATTGACACAAATAAAATAGTTTAAGAGTTCCTGTTTATTAGAGTCAAAAACAGGGAAATATTTTTGATGTGCTGACATTACAGTAGTAATAACCTCTTTAGGAACGCTTAAGTATTCCTTTTCAAACTCACCCAGTATAGCTACTGGCCATTCAACAAGATTATTAACAAGATTTAACAGTTTCTTATTTTCTATAACTGTACCATTAACACTTCTGGCTATATCATTAACCTGGGTTTTAATTTTTTCTTTTCTTTCTTCAGGATCAACGAGTACATGAGCTTCTTTTAATTTATCTTTATATTCTTTAATAGAGTTTATGCAGACATGGTCAGGGTGATAGAATCTATGGCCGATAGATTTGTCAGAAGCATTGATATTTGCAATTTGTAACGGAAGGCATTTGTCGTCCATGATGGATGTAAGCCATCTTATAGGGCGAGAAAATCTAACGTCAAGGTTTTCCCAGCGCATAAAATAGCTGCCCTTAAGATTTAAAATTAGATCAGGAAGAATATTTTGTAAAACTTCTTCAGCATGTTTACCTTTTTCTTCAACAGAAGCTACTACGTAATCAATATTATCAATAGTTTCAATTTTTAATTGATTAATATCGATATTGCATCTTTTTGCAAAGCCTTCGGCAGCTTTTGTTGGTTGATTATCTTTAAATGCCACATTTGCTGGTGGCCCTTTAAGATTATTTATTGTGTCATTTTGTTTATCAGCTAATTCATTTATTATTAAAGTTAATCTTCTCGGGGTTGAATAGGTTTTAATTTCTTTAAATGAAAGCCTTTCTTCAGACAGTTTTTCTGCAACAGTTTTTTGCAACTGTTCTTCAGCAGAAGTTTGAAATTCGACAGGCAGGTTTTCTGTTCCGATTTCTAAAAGGTAGTTTTTCATTTTTATTAATCTCCTGATCAGTACTGTTTTAGTTTACAAAAGAAAAATTGTATAGTAAACGCATGAAATTATGAGACATAACTGGAAATCATGAGGGTGTTATGCCCGCCGAAGGCGGGCATAACACCCGAACCCTTTATTTTCTGA
>JBFMGH010000303.1:0-6285 GCA_040752795.1 Cyanobacteriota bacterium | reverse complement strand
AATTATGAAAAAGTAGTTCAATATGGATTATTTGACGATCCAAACTTTATTGCAGACATAAAATTCAGAATCGCTTCATTAAAAGCTGAACAACTTTTAGCAAAAAACTCAAACAACGCTAATGCCTTTCTTATGGTTGCAAATGCTGCCCTTCACAATGAGCAATTTAAACAGGCAGAAAAGGCTTTTATAAAAGCTTTATATCTTAATAAAAATATTGCATCTGGGCATACAGGCCTTGGGTTAACGTTTTTACAACAGGGAAAACCTTTTAATGCTGAAGATGAATTCAAGGAAGCTTTAAAACTTAACTCAAGAGATGCAGAAGCTTATATGGGGCTGGCTACTCTTCAAAAAAGAAGGCTGGATTATCCTCTAGCAATATCTTATGCACAAAAAGCTATTAATAGCGCACCTAATGAATCTAAATATAGAACTGAACTTGGTAAGATTTATCTTGACAAACAAGATTTTTCCAGAGCTATTACTGAATTAAACAAGGTTAATACAGCAGAAAGTAATTACTGGCTTGGTGTAACATATCTTACGCAATCTAATGATAGCGAAGCCAAAAAATATTTTCTAAAATCGCTAGGGCAAAATCCTTATGATGCTAGGCCCTATAAAGACCTGGGTAAGATTTTTATTAATGAAGGAGAATTATTTGAGGCGAGAAACTACCTTGAAGATGCTATAGGACTTGATACAAACTATGCTGATGCTTATTTCCTCTTAGGAGTAATTGATGAAATGGAAGGCGATAAAATTCTTGCAGCTAATAATTTTATTATCTCTTACACTATAGATCCTACAAGCGTAGATGCATACAAAAAGGCCTATAAACTCTTTGAAGCTGAAGGTGAAATGGATAAATTTTTCCTGCCCCGGCCCAAGTTCGTTCCAAATGAGGAAGAAAGAGAATATATTATTAAATTATTTTATATTATCAGCTTACGAAATAAAGCCCAGATAAACTATTATGACAACATTTTAACTCACTGTAGATACGGGTTAAATATGTTATCATCAGACTACGAAGGCCTGTATGCCCTCAGAAGCTCTACTGCAAACTTGTTAGGAAAAACAAAAGGTATATATACTGAAAGTTTAAACCTTATTCCGCCAAAGCGTTTTGTTCCAGTTCACCAGCAATGGCTTGATGCTTTATGGTGGGATACAAATTCTTTATATAAACAACTCTATGTCTATGAACTTGGTATTTATTCTACTAATAAAAAATATCAGGAAATAAAGGAAAAAGTTAACAATGTTGTCCAGACCGCCGAAGGGAAACTAATGACATTTAACAATGATCTTATTTCCATGTTAAACAAATGGGATTCTATTTCTCTTGATGAAGTTTTAACCGCATCCGGCTATGATATCAAAGAGATTAAAACTCTTCAGGAAAAATCCAATGCTGTTACTGAACGAACAGACGAGGCATTCGCCATCCTAAGCCAAAAAGGATATAGTGATAAATAAAAACTTTACTGACTTTGATTGATTTTTCTATAATATTTATCATCAAGAAAAATTTATAAAGAATTGATATAATATGCGAAGAATTCAAATTGAGGAATAAATTAATGGCCGGACATTCAAAATGGGCAAATATTAAACATAAAAAAGCTAAAACCGATGCTCAAAAAGGTAAAATTTTTACTAAATTTTCAAGAGAAATAATTGTAGCTGTAAAAATTGGCGGGCCTGATCCGGCAGCGAATTTTAAACTTAAAACAGCTATTACAGCAGCTAAAGCAGCCGGGCTTCCTAATGACAACATTAAAAGATCAATTGAAAAAGCATCCGGCAGTGGGGCAGATGGCCAGCTAGAAAGCATTAACTACGAAGGCTACGGCCCCGGAGGTATAGCCATTATTATAGAAGCATTAACAGATAATAGAAACAGAACCGCTGGAGATATCAGAAGCTACTTTAACAAAAATAACGGCAATCTTGGTGAAACAGGTTGTGTTTCATGGATGTTTGATACCATAGGCATTATAGTTGTTGATAAAGAATCTGTTACGGAAGAAGATGCTCTTTTAGAATTATCTTTGAGAGCAGGTGCAGATGATTTTGAATATGATGATGATATTGAAGACTATAAAATTACTACCAGCCCTGAAAATCTTCAGGTTGTGACAGAAACTATTGAAACTGAAAATTTTATCATAAAGTCTTCTGACGTTGAAAAAATTCCACAAAATACTGTTGAAGTAACTGATAAAGACACTGCTAAGTATCTTCTTAGGTTACTAGATTCAATTGAGAACCACGAAGATGTTCAAAATGTTTATGCTAATTTCGAAATGGACGATGCATTAATTGAAGCAGTCTCAGTATAATTAAAATTATTTCTTATTGATAATACTTGCAGCAAATTGTTTTCCCTCACACGGTAAAAGGAAAACAAAAGCGCATTAATATTCTATAACCTAAGGCTTATATTGAGGTCTTAATCTTTTATTATACTTATCCTTGAAAGTAATCTATAGATTCCAGATTATAGAGGCAGGGTGTTTTTGCCTGCGTAGCAGGCAAAAATACCCTATAATAATTTAAAGCCATATATCGTTTACTTCCGTGGATTGGTATAATTTCAAAGAGTGAATAACTAAAAGTCTACTGTAGTTCTAGTTGTTCGTTTAAGAATATAGCTAACCTAGATTATTAACAATTCAAGAGTTAGCGGAGAGGTTACAGGGTGTAAATCCAGTATTTTTTAAATATGTCACTAGAAGCTGGTTTTACGTAAATATTACAACTTCATGAATTAACCAGTCTAGCATTGACAAAAAAATTTTATAGCGTTATATAAAAGTAAATATAACGCTACCGGATCATTTTTTATGAAACAATTACTGATAACAATTACTATTTTATTTTTATCTTTTGTTAACAATAATATTTTGACCGCACAAACGTCTAACTCTCCTAACAATGAGAAACAGACCAGTATACCTAATCCAAATATACAGGTAGGAAAAATTAAAGAAAACCGACAAATAATTGAAAGTGCCGAAACAACAGAATCTTTTAACTCTTCAGATTTCAATAGATTTCAAAATAAACGGGTTACGGACGTAATAAATAAATCTACGTCAATAAATATAACCTCTGGAAGTAGGGGCGAATCTACATTCAGGCTGAGAGGCTTT
Organism: Cyanobacteriota bacterium; assembly: GCA_040752795.1. Taxonomy (GTDB): domain Bacteria; phylum Cyanobacteriota; class Vampirovibrionia; order JBFMGH01; family JBFMGH01; genus JBFMGH01. The sequence goes on along the minus strand of JBFMGH010000303.1, from coordinate 3,121 downwards.
CAACAGCAGCAAGTCCCCATACTACTAGACGGCGTGCCCATTTACGTTCCTTACGATGGCATATTAAGCCCTGACAGAATTCCATCATATAATATTAGTGAAATCAGAATTATAAAAGGTGCCCCATCAACAATTTATGGGCCAAATGCGCTGGGTGGTGTTATTAATATAATAACAGCTAAACCTGCAAAGCCTTTTGAAATGAGACTGCGGTTTAATAATAACCAGGTTAATACTCTTAATGATGATCTATATCTGGGTCTTAATAAAAATAATTTTTATTTTACTCTTAATCAATCATTCTCTAAAAGTCATGGTTTTAATATGTCTCATGACTTTGAATCAGACCTTAATGAAAATGGTGGCATTAGAGATAATAGCGCATTTCATAACACGAATATAGGAGGCATGCTAGGTTACAGTTCTAATGACAACCAAGATTACCGTTTAAGATATTCGTTCCTTAGCTCCCCCTGGGATGTTCCTCCTGAAGTAGGTATAAATAAACCCCGCTACTGGAGGTTCAAGAAATGGAGAAAGAATACATTTGTATTGTCAGCAAAACAAGGAACTCTAAAAGATCATTTAATATTTAATGGAAATTTCTATTACGATAAATATTATAACCTTCTTGATTCTTATGATAATGATTCTTACACCAGCCAATTAATGAAATATGCATTTCATAGTATTTACGACGATTATACAATTGGGTTCAACTTTATACCCGAAATTAAAATATCCAAGCAACTTAAATTAAAACCAATATTTCTTTACAAAAGAGATCTCCACAGGCAAATACCTGATTATAATGAACCTAAAGAAACCTATAAAGCATCAACAGCGTCACTTGGTGGCGAAATAATATTTACACCTTCAGAAAAACTCAACCTGGAAGCCAGCATATCTACCGACAGACATAATCCTCTTTATAATAACGCTAATTGCTTGAGAGAGCCTCTCTGGGCTTTAAATGTTCAGGGAGCCGCTTCATTTTTATTAAATCAAGACAACTCTATATATATGAATATGGGCAGAAAGACAAGATTTCCTACGTTAAAAGAACTCTATTCTGGTTATATAGGAAGAAATATACCTAACCCGGATCTTAAAGAAGAAAGTGCTTTTAGTTATGAATTTGGCTACAAAAACCGCTTCAAAGACTACACCGAATTTGATATCTGTTTCTATAGAAGCCATTTAAACAACCTTATTTTAGATGTTCCAATAAGTCCGAGGCTTTCTCAGCTGCAAAATATATCTAAAGCTGTTTATACAGGCATTGACATTAATTTCAAAACCAATATCATTAAAGATAAAATAGAATTTAAAAGTGGCTATTCTTTTCTTTATACACAAAATAAAGCTGAGAACAGAATCAATAATTATATTCCATTTGCCCCAAAACATAAATTCTATACAGGTTTAACATTTAACTTGCCCCTCGATATTCTAGCAGAAATAAATTTAATGTATGTCAATCCGGTTTTATATCAGGACAATTTTGATTTACAATGGAAAAAACTTGGTGGTTATCCAGTTATGAACTTGAATATTAAAAAAAATATACTTGAAAGGTATGATTTATTTGTTAGTATTCAAAACATGCTTGATAAAAATTATGAAACAGAAGCCAGATTTCCTATGCCAGGTATAAGTATAGTTATGGGCTTTAAAATGGAGACATAAAATGAATGAATATACCGTAAAGCCAATTGGTTATGTAAAAAATGAAATTCCTGACAGGAAAAGCATGAATACTATAGGCTTCAAAAGCTCCTTAATCATTTACGATGAGTTTTTACCAGCTCTTGATTACATACAAGAAAATTCTCATATAATTGTTTTTTGCTTTTTTCACCAGGCCCAAAGAGACATTTTAAGAGTTTTCCCCAGGAAATTTGGTGTATCATACCAGATAGAAAAAGGTGTGTTTGCAACAAGATCTCCTGATCGACCCAACCCTATTTCTTTCACAATAACAAAACTCATTGAAGTTAAGAAGAATGAAGTTATTGTAGAAAGACTTGACGCTATTAATAATACACCTGTTCTTGATATCAAACCTTATTCATTTGGATCTGATGCTGTATATAACACTCAAAGCTTAAACAAAAAAACTGATTTTGTTAACCCTACAGATGAAATGATTTATGAGTATCTAAAAGTTGGTCTTTTAAATTATATTACACAAATAGATGATAGCTTTGAATTGGGTATCAACGCAATATTAAAAGCCATAAAAACTTTGAATGCAATGCCCGACAGAGATATTATTGACCATGTTGAAACTGACTTTAATGGCAATGCCCTTGATACAATATATTATTATGTTAAATACACACCCGGAGAAAACAAAATAAATACTAATTACTCAAAATCAACTAATACATACATCAAATTTAAACTTCTTAATGGTGAAACAATAAAGATAGTTAATAACACTAAAATCAATAAAATTTCACTAGATATATTAGAATTATTAAAATCATGAACTATGAAAAGTTAAACATTCGAGAAATTTCATACATTGCAACCTTCGGAACACTATGGGGTGGCTGTGAAATAACGCTCGGGATGGTATTACACAACTTTCATTTGCCTTTAACAGGGCTCTTATTAACATTTATCGGTTCTATAATAGCTTTGACATGCGCAAGATTGATTGACAAAAAAAGGGCCATTATTTATTGCGCTATAATTGCTGCTGTTTTAAAGCTACTTTCTATTACCAGTATTAAACTAGGGCCATTTATTGGTATTATAGGCTCAGCATTGATAGCACAAATAGTTATTACAATATTAAATATTAATATTGTAAGTTTTACTCTGGCAGCCGGTTTAATGTGTTGCTGGCCTTTTACATACGTCTTAATAAACCAGACCATTATTTATACTCCTAAAATCTATTCTATTTATCAAGATTTCCTAACCCAGATTGGCTTTAAAGACCTTAAAATTTCAATATTAATTTGTTTAATATTATTAATTCATTTTATAATAGGATCTATTGCTGGATTATTTTCGTGGTTTTTATCCAATGAACTATTGAAGAGAATGAATTCTAATGCAGATTCTGTTAAAACTTAGATCCTGGATATTATTAGCAATTTTTTTATTG
>JBFMGH010000302.1:0-4500 GCA_040752795.1 Cyanobacteriota bacterium | reverse complement strand
ATCCATTGACTCAAGATCTTTTTCAGCTTCACCATAATTAGCTCCTGAAATATTCAGGTTAAATGATCTTGCTGTTTTGTCAATGAACGCTTTTTCAGAGCTTATTTTATCTTTGTAATCTGTTATTTTCTTATTTGCCGGATCTATCTTAACAGCTTCATCAAGTTTAATAATAGCTTCATTTAATTTACCGCTGCTAACAAGCTGGGTGGCTTCGTTAAAAAGTTTTTCAGCATATTGAGATTTAGCCGTTTTAATTTTTGTAACTGTTTCAGTTATTGTTTTATAGTTTGAATTAATCTTTTTCGCTTCATCAATTTCTTTTTCTGCTTCATCAAATTTACCTTCAGAAATTAATTGATTGGCTTTATCAACATGAGTAGTTATTTGTTTCTTTTCTTCTTTAGTATTGTTTAAAGTATCTTTTATTTGAGTATTTTCAGGGTCTAATTTTGTAGCCTCATCAAGAATAGTGATTGCTTCATCAAGATTTCCTTTGCTTATTTCTTCTTTTGCCTTTTCAAATTTTTCATTGGCATCTTTTTTAGCCTGATCAGCTTTATCTTTATCAGCATCCTTATCTTTGTCTTTATCACCAGTTGATATACCTGACCCTCCATCCTGTTCAGCCACATTGAAAGAAAGTGTTCCTTCGCCTAATCTCCTTTTGTCTTTATCATATGCTGTAACTGTCAGATCACAGCTGCCAGCTTCACTTCTACTTACAGTAACTTCATTACTATATTGTCCGGCATCTATGTGACAACCTTCATTTGATTTCCATTCATAGTTAACCTTTTCAGGTTCAATATCTTTTGTAGTTGCCGAAGCAACAATTTGCTGACCAGTAACAAGTTTTATAGGTTTATATGTCAGGCCTTTATCTTTTTCGCTCCAATTGGGGAAGTTTTTATCAAATTTAGGACCAACCAGTTTTGCTACTACTTCATATTCTCCGGGAGTAAATTCATCCTTTATTGCATCGTTTATAGTATCTCCATAATGAGGAACCCTTGCAATAACGTGAAATTTAATTGGCTTATTATCTTTTGGCACAAATTCAATTTTGCCATTGCTAATTTCTTTTCTATCAGTTGGTTCAACCCAGCGATAATCAATAATAGATGGATCAACAAATGGATTAGAATTTAATTGCGCAGTAACAGTTTCACCAATTTTGGCTTTATTTGAATTGGGGTCAAATTCAATAGTAAACTCTGGAGGCAGAACTTTTACCTGAGAATTATCCACACGACCTATAGTTTCAAGCTGGCCATTGTTAAACTGTCTTACTTCAGCCCATACCTGTAAGTTATCACTCATTCTTGTAAAAGTAATTGTTGTATTACCATTAGAGCCTTCTTTAGGCAAAAATTTAATTCCTTCTTCAGAAGCTTGCCATAGAACGCTGTAACTTCCTTCTGTTTTGCCTGCACAATCGTCAAACTCAGGGGGAAGTGGCGGTCTGCAAACAACCTGCATTTCTTCTGACTTACCGGCATTTGCAGCCTGACATTCTTCATAAGCTCGTTTTTGTTCTTCATATTCTTGTTGCTGTTTCAAACAGGCTTCTGTCACCTGTGTATTGCCAGAGGCCTGAGATAGTGCATCAAGGCTGGTATCTAATCTTATATCTTTTGATGATCCAAAATAAACTTCACTGTCCAGATCTTTAATTTCTCCTGTCATTCCACCTTGAACAGTGATAGTTATAGAATCAGTACCAAAATCTTTTCCCATACAACTGGCAGTAACCCCAACAGGATAACTACCTGCTTTTGACGCAATAAAAGAAGCACTGCTATCAGGTATACCCATTTCATTATTTGAAAGAGCAATATTTTCTCCTGTCCATTTAAAATATTCTTCTTCAGGACATCCAATACTATTTTGAGGCCTCTCAATAATTGCTTCTATTTTAACAATTTCACCTGGTTTTGGATTTTTATTGGTAGCTCTTAAGGAAACTCTAACCTTTTTAATTTCTTCAACAGCTTTAGTATCAGCACAAAATGTTTCATAATTTACTTCTGGAAATGGTTTATTAAGATCATAAGGAACACTTAGTTGTTTTTTATCATTTCCGTCAAAGAAAAATTCTCCGAGATTATTAACATCCATATTATTATAGAAGCTTTCAGTATATTCAAAATAACTAATAGCTTTTTCAATCTGAAGTTTTTCTCTTTCATACTTTTCTTTTGTATTATCCATACATTCTGAAAGTTTTCTTGCCTCTTCGCCTTTTAAACTACTGAGTTGAGCAGAGGCTTTAGTATAGTATGAATTAAAATTTGTATCATTTTTAGTTTTAAGGTTTTTTAAATCTTGAAGAATTTTTTTGTTTTGATCGTTAAACTCATCAGCCAGTTTCTTTAAATAGTCATAAATAAGCTTCTTCTCATCATCAGTATTAGCTCTTCTATGAAGATCTATAAGCTTTTTCCAGTTTTTGTTTTTAAAGGCTTCATCAATTTCATCTGTTGATTTTGTTTTTTTAACATTTACTACTACAGAACCTTCCGCTATTAATTTTTTTGTATTTGTATCATTAAGTTCAACATAAACTCTATAAGAACCTTCTTTAGGAAATTTATGCCTTATTATTACACTATCATCAGACAACTTGGTTTTTGGGTTATTTCCTTCTGAAACATACCAGGCTCTATCTGGTTTTGATAAACAGCTTTCAGCCTCAAGTTCATATTCCATCTCATCAGAAGTAGGACGTGTCCTTATGATAACTGGAGGATTAGTTATATCAACTGTAGTTTCTGCCTCTCCAACTATAACTCTTTTATTTTTCCCGGAAGTACTACTTGAATTGGTTACCTGTACCCTTATATTATACTTGCCACCTTTAGTAAAAATGTACTCTACAGGATTCTGGTCTGTAGTAAAATTATCAATAAATGTTGAGTTTTGATGCTTTATTTCATATTCATACTGGATTTTAAGGGGAAAAGGCTGAACACTTTCGACTCTAAAATTAAATTTATTACAATCAATAAATTTTGGAATCAATGTAAAACATTGAATAGAGGGGTCAAGAGTAAAATCAAATTCTTCTTCGTGAAAGGTTCTTTTATTTCCATCTTGCAAAGTTAGCTTCATGTAGCAATCAACCGGGTTCGTTCTGTCTCTTAATAAAGATATATTAATGTCTATAGGAGCTGCACCATTAAAACTATTAACAGATTTAGGACCAGCTGTTATAGAATTAGAAACGACAGGTAAAACAACACTATTATCCCTTCTTCCTATTTCATATAATGCTGTAACACACTGATCTGAATTTGAAGCATTATAAATTTTTATACTTAATCCGGTAGTAGTTAAATTATCAAAAAGTTCAGGTATTGTCTGATAAACCTTTCCAGTACCATCTGCCCATTCAAAGAGATTGTTATTGTTAAAAGACTTGCGATAAAAAATTTTATCTCCTTTTACTGTGGCGGTTGAAAGTCTCTCAAAAATAAACGCATCATAATCTAAATAAGTCTGTAACATATGCCTATCACCAGCAAGTGGTGAAGCAATAGAAATAGTAACATATACTGTATTTTCTGAAAGATTTTTCAGGAAATAACTTATATCAACTAAATTATTTACATCAACACTATTTCTACCTTTTGGGTCATGTATATAATAGTGTTTGTCATCTTTATAGCCAACTATAGTAATACAATGGCCGCTTACAGGCCCTGTTTGCTCTGAACTTGCCATTTTCGAAGTAGAACAAAACATCACTGGTCTTCCAGCATCAATTTGTTGCCTGATATGTGATAATAAATTTTTTATCTCGATAGGTAAAAGAATATAATTTGAAGTAGGAATATATATTTCATTATCATAAAAAGTTCTAACTATCAGTTGAGCATTATTAGCTCTTCTCTGAATATAACCCAATAATGTTGTATTTGATTCCAGATTATCTAATCGAATACCATCAGTGTTACCTGTTTCAAATACAATACGCATTAAATTATTATCAATTCTTGGTACTACTGCTTCAGCAATCATAATTATGCAGGCAGCCCAGCAATCAGGTCTATTTTCCTGTGAAGTATATGGAATATTAAGATTCTTTCCCTGGCCTGTGCTCTGGGCATTAATTTGAGAGGTTGAAATTAAAAAATAAGAAAAAATAAAGAATAATAAAGCAATTATTTTGATTATTAATTTGTTCATATATTTAAATTCCTCTAATACCACTTAAATATAAAAGATATTTTTAGTGAATGAATGCTAACATAAAGGCATTTCAAAGAATAGGAGTAAATTTTATCCATTTAATCTAATATAAAGTTATACATTATAATTAATGTATAACTGCTATCTTAAATAAACCACTGGGTTTTCAATAACAAAATTTTTCAACTATACCAATCCACGGAAGTAAACGATATATGGCTTTAAATTATTATAGGGTGTTTTGGGGGGGGGGGGGGGGGGCCAAAACAACCCGACAAAAAAATATGAATGTATAGTTTATTATTT
>JBFMGH010000301.1:0-8838 GCA_040752795.1 Cyanobacteriota bacterium | reverse complement strand
AATATTAATATTGTATTCAGGTTTTTGTTTTTAAATTAATTAATATGAGATCTTTGAAATATGCAATGTGATTTTTACCCCTGGTACATCTTATTTGACTTTGACAAAATATAAGTTATATTCAAAAGCCTGAAAACATATGCTATTCAAATAGTATTTTAACCAATGAAAATAAAGCTTATACAACCAGAAATGAGTTTGCGACCTGTAGATACTGAGTTTAAAAGACTTATGGCTCCATCACTTGCGTTGTTGGTTCTGGCAGCTCTGACACCTGAAAAATATTCTGTTTATATAGAAGATGAAAATGTCAAAAGTATAGATTTTAACGACAATCCTGATATTGTTGGTATTACAGTGAACGTGGATACATCAGTCAGGGCATTTGAAATAGCAAAAATTTATAAAGCACAAAATATACCTGTTATATTAGGTGGAATATATCCGAGTGTAAACCCTGATAAAGCACTTGAATATTGTGATTCAGTATGTATAGGAGAAGCTGAAGAACAGTGGCCTCGAATGATTGAAGATGTTATAAATGGCAGGCTTAACCCCAAATATTATTCAGCCCGGCCTTTAGATCTCGCAGAGTCTCCAGTGCCCCGCTGGGAACTATTAAATAAGTCGGACTATTTGTATACAAGTGTAGTTTGTGCCAGCAGAGGCTGTCCTTTTAAATGTGATTTTTGCTATAACAGTTGTGATTATGTTCATAATAAATTTCAAAATAAACCTGTAGAAAATGTTATAAAAGAAATTGATGCCCTTAATAATAAACACGTTATGTTTATTGACGATAATTTCATCGGAAACATTAATTGGACAAAAGATTTTGTTAAAAAAATAACCCCCTTAGGCCTTAAATGGAACTGTGCAGTTTCGGCTAATATTGTTAATAATCTTGATTTGCTTGATGATATGAGAGAAAGTGGTTGCCAAAGTTTGTTCATTGGCTTTGAAACATTAAATAATGAGGCAATAAGAAGTGTTAATAAACACCAGAATAAGATAGAATTATATGAAAAGCTTATTAATGAAATTCATTTTAGGTCTATGATGGTAAATGCCAGTATAGTATTTGGATTTGATTATGACGATAAATGTGTCTTTGATAATACAGTTGACTGGCTGGTAAAGAATAAAGTTGAAACAATGACAGCGCACCTTTTAACTCCTTATCCGGGCACTAAATTATATGCTCGTCTTGAAGAAGAAGGCAGAATTATTGATTTTGATCTTTCAAAATATAATACTTCTCATGTGGTTTTTGAGCCTAAAAATATGACTAAACAGGAACTATATGATGGCTATATAAATGCTTATAGTCGATTTTATTCAATAAAAAATATATTTAAACGCCTGCCTGATAATGATGATCAAAAAATATCATATTTATTATTTAATTTTGGCTACAGAAAATATGGGAGACTGACATCAAAAATAGCCAGATTATTAAAAATGAGTTCTTTTGGAAATTTTGCAACTAAGTATTCTTACAAGATTAATAAAAAATAATCATGATAAAAACGAAATTATTCTGTTGCATCATTATTAGATTTTCTGAGAGCTTTTTTTTCTAAAACAGTTACAATACCCTGACTTATTTCAATAGAATCTACGCCAAGAGCAGTTAAAACTTTCATAGCCATGCAATCTTTAAGCTTGATAATAGCCAGAAGTAAATGCTCCGATTCAATTCTTTCTTCACCAGTAGTTTTTGCTTCTTCCCAGGCTGTTTCTAATAATATTTTAGCCCTAGGAGTAAAAGTCATTTCTTTATTAATATCAGATGAACCAAAACCAACAATTTTTTCAACTTCCTGCCTGGCGTCTTTTAATGTAATTCCAAGATCATTTAAGACTCTTGAAGCAATACCCATGCCAACACAGAGAAGCCCTAATAATATATGTTCAGTGCCAACAACGTTATATTCTAAACGACGAGCCTCTTCTTTTGCAAGTTTTATAATACTAAGAGTGGGTGGTTTTTGCTGTTCAATAGGGTGAATAACTTTGTTAAACAGCTCTTGAGAGTTAATAGAAAGGGCTTTGAGTATTTCAAGTGCAACCCCACTATTTCCTTTTAAAATACCCAAAAGAATATGTTCGGGTTTAACTGTACCATATCCAAGGTCAACAGAAATTTCATGAGATGTTTCAAGAGCTCTGTGAGCTGCAGGAGTTAATTGATAATCAATACCCATAAATTCACTGGATTTATCATTGTTAGTTTTTAGATAGTTATCAATAAAATCATAATTTACCCCCTGTTCTTCCAGAAGGACTTTTAAATGTGAGTTATCAGACTTAATCATTGCTAATAGAAAATGTTCCGTGCCAAAATGATGAATTTTTTGCTTTATAATTTCATTTTTAGCGTGTTCAAAAATTTCTAAAGTTATTTCATCCTCAATATTAAAAGGAATATCCCAGCTGGATTTTTGTATAGCTTTAGTTATTTCGGTAAGTTTTTTTGATGATTGAATTTCAGGATGAGCCCTATTTAGTGAACGTTTTGTTGTAATACGGGTCACAGTATCTTTAATCCGGTCAAGGTCAATATTAAGGCTTTTTAAAACCTTAACTGCCCCAAAGTTGTCATCATTTAGAATAGCAATAAAAATGTGCTCGGAACCAACATATATGTATCCTAAGCCTTTAGCTGTTTTTGTTGCAGATTTTAATGCCTTTATAGCCTGTTGAGAGAAGGTTATTTCAGAAATTGAGGGGGTTTCTCTGGCAGAAATGGGAACTGATTTGCTTATCTCTTCAGTGAGTGTTTTTGTTGTCAGACCTACAGCTTTTAATACTCTAATTGGTATACCCGTACCTTCAGTCATTAAACCTAAAAGTAAATGTTCCGTGCCAATTTTTGAGTGTGATAATTCTTTTGCTTTTTGCTGAGAGGCTATAACTGCTTTTAATGCTTTTTCGGTGAACTTATCTAACAATTTGAATTCCTTCTCTTTGCTGAATTTAGATTATAACAGGGATAAAGTATAATTTGTACTAATTAACTCTCATATTAATAATTTTTAACTAAATATAAATATTGCAGCAACTTTAATTAATTAATATAGTAAACATACTTTATTACCCCGTTATTTTCTCTGGTTCTTTCTTTATATTGTGAATTGATATGGTTATGAGTATTTCAAAGCCTTAAATAGCAGCGTTTATTTGTTACAGGAGACCTCTGCATAACTAATGTTTTATAAAATATCAGGGAACAGTGGCTAATGAAGGGAGGGTTCAAAAGGCCCGCTGCGCTGGAATTTTTAACCCGGCACTATTTCGCTGCTACCTTAGCTTTTTTGAGAATATATGCACTTATGCACAAGTCTTTACAGTAATAAATTATAAATTATATTATTTTTTAAGGAAATATGAGTCTAAATGATTTATTTTAGAACCTGCAATGATGTCTATTTTCTTTAAATTATCTGTATCAGAATAATTAGCAGGTAACATTACTGCAGAAATTGCATCTTCAAAAACAACTTTCCATTTACCTTCTTCCAGTAATTTTTTGTAAGATGGAGATTCTTTTTTGTCTATTAATATCATATCAACCGTATAATCTTTTAATAGTTTATCCCATTCTCCTCTTCCATAATGGAAATCATTGCTCTGGTGATGTATTTCTATCGGAAATATTTCAACGTGTCTGCCATCAATAGAAACAATAATATTGGGATACAACATCCATGTTACATAGCCTCCCCATTTAAAAGGCAGTAATAAATTGCCTTTAAGATTGTTTTGCTTTAAAAATTGTACTGAATGAATAGGGTATTCATTTACAGGAACTGTTAATTTCCAGTTAAAAAAGTTTAAGGTGAACAGGCTGGTTGAAAACATTATTATAGTAAATACAGCTAGCCCTGTACCAATTAGAAAATTAGCCATATTAACAAACTTTTCTGATCTAACCTTTAAAGCTTCTTTAATTAGCTGTTGATAAATATTTTGTAATCGTTCATAAATAAATACCCCTACTATTATGCCATACAATACATTATGTCTTCCGTGTTTGAAGCCAAAATATGCAAAGGCAAGTATCAAAATGAACCCAACCGGGTCTGCTTTTTGATCTTTGGCAAATGCAAAAGCTATTATGGTTAGTATTAATAGAATTTTAAAAAACAGAAAATTGGTCAAGCTGAAAATATCAACAGGTAGCCATTCTGTTATAGCATCGTGTGTAGAGGTTAATTCATCTATTACATAGCCAAAATAGTGGTATCCATATGGATTAACTAACATCAGTAATGCGGAAAAAGGTATTATATATAAATATGGTTTATAGGCTTTTTTTTCAATAATCTGAGAAACCATATATACACCCACAAGTGCAATTCCAGAAATGCATCCGGCATGTAAATTAACCCATACAGGAATAGTTGCAGGCAGTACCCACAGGTATTTAGTTGTGTCATTGATTCTTGAATGTTCTAAAATAAGAAGCCAGAAAGTAAAAAATATGTATGTGAAATTGTGAGGTCTTATATTAGACAGAAATGCAGGTTCAATAGACATCAAAATAAGGAGTAAAAACAAAACATTTATATTGCTATTTGTTCGTTGCCTTATACACAGGTAAATTAACCATAACTCCAGGAAGATACATAAGTATTTCAAAAGTAGGATTCCTGCAGGGCCCAAATATTTGATAAATAAAAAGAAAATAATACCGCTAAGCCATTCATGATCTACCCATATTGGTTTTGTTTCAGTAAAAGCAAAAATATCTTTGTATAAAACCCATCCGTGGTCAATATATGTTGCTCCGCAGTATATCCTGCTCCAGAAATCTGGGTCAGCAATGCTATATGCATAGTTATAGCAGACTGCTGCAATGAAAACAGCTATCAGGTTTATATCTTTGAATGATTTTATTATTAAATCTTTCATCTTCTAATAATATAACAACGTTTTATACCTATCAAATAATAAAGCCTCTGCAAAACTTATTATTAATAAATATTCGAGATTAACTACTCAATTCGGCCGGGTTTAATATCAGGCTTAGAGTTTCTTTTACTTTTATTTAGTTTTGATAAGCAGCCTATGGATTAGTAATAGTTGTCATTACTATTTTAGTATCCGGCAATTGAAAACAAATGTAACGATTTTTAATACTTTTTATCAAAATTAAATATTCACAATAGTTTTATAGATAACAGTAAAATGCTTCTCTTGTTTTTTTATTTCTTCTCAAAATAGGATTATAAATATGTTAGCAAAATTAAATATGAGTAATGCAACTAATAATGGTTATAATAAGAACCAGCAAGCTGTCAGGTTAGGTCAGAACATAACATTTGGCTACAAAATATTTGTTGATAGCGGTGCTAGTGACCCTAAAAGAGGGACTTTTAAGGTGTCTTTAAGGTCAGATGTAACCGGAGATGAGCTTTTGTCTACAAAAGATCTACCTCAGGAATATAGAAAAGTTGGCCCTAAAAGCGGATTTAAAACAGCTAAAGATTATGTAGATGGTCTTTCATCAAGGATATCTAAAGCAATCGAATTAGCAGGCGAGAAAATAGCTGAATTAAAAGGTGATGACAAATTCTTAACAGGAATATTAATAAATGCACCTGGATATGTTGTTGGAGGCTCTAAAGCTCCATTATTGCCAAACCTTAAAGATAAAGATAATAATAGTTTAAGAGATGTTGATTTTACAAACATTGATGTTAAAGCTGAAAGAAGCCCTAACGGGTATAGAGTTATAGCTACAAACGATATGCATGGTGCAGCTGCAGGTATAGCCCAGATATTAAAAGATAAAGGTGAATTGCAAGAAGGCTTGCATGCCCTTATATGTATGACTGGAGGGGGTATGGGAGTTGTAAATATAAAAGTCAAAAATGGCTTCCTTGAAATAGAAGGTAGTGAAACAGGACACAATAGAATTGTGACTCCAGGAAAAGCTAAATCTCTTGAAAGAGGTGCAGCATCGGTATCTGCTCTTATTGAAAACTATGCACATAAAATGGAAATGTCACCTGAAGATCTTAAGGCTATGATTGATACAGGTGATGCTAGATCTATTACTGCAGCCTTAATATCAGGTTCTAAGCAAGAACAGAAAGCCGCTGCATATGCTATTAATAAATACATTGATGGAATATCTCAAGAGTTTGCAAGAAAAGTTACTGACGGTGTAAATAAAATAATCCTGTCAGGCCCTCTGGCTTTAGGCATTAAGACTGTTCTTGCTGAAAAAACCGGTAACCCTGATGAGTTAAAAGATCAAATTGTAAAGAAAGTCTATGAGCATATGCCAGAAACTGGCCCCGGGTCAATAATGGCTGATATTCATCATTTTGAAGTTGATCTAAATACTGAAATACCTGATAATACTGTTGGTGGGGCAATATTATTGAATTCAGGTAAATTTATTGGTAAAAATGTCCGGGGTAACTGGATAAATATTCCATTAAGTGAAATATAGATAATATTAAAAGGCTAATCAATAAAAATGATTAGCTTTTTAACTAATATAACCCGGTTAATTCGTGTGATGATAGTTATTAGAAGAAGATAGGCAGTGTATTTTTGCTTGCGTAGCAAGCAAAAATACACTGCCTCTGTAATCTGTAATCTATAGATTACTTTCAAGGATAAGTATGTATTCTCAAAATAACTAAGGTAGCAGAGAAATAGTGTCGGGTTTAAAAGGCCTTGTTTCCTGAGAGTTTATAAAACATTAGTTATGTAGCGGTTTCGCTTTTGTTAATTTAGAAATTGTTTCATTAACTGATTGTTTTAATTCCTGTGGACAACTATTGATAAATTCTTGCAGGGTTTCTGTCATTTCTTCAATAATATCAGTTTTTAAGTTAAGGTTTTTAACTATTTCAGGTAATAACTCTAGAGCTGATTGTCGTAATTTGATGCTTTTATTATCAGACAAAATAAAATCGTCCATTAAGAAAAATCTTGCTATATGGTTATTGCAATATTTACTAACAACATCAAGTGCTATTAATTGAAGTTTTTCATTCTCTTTAGTAGTTTGTTCATCAAGATATTCTTTAGCTTTACAGCAATATTGAAGTTCTCCAATTTTATGTTTGGGGTTATTTATGGAAAGAATATTATTCATGCCGTTCAGGTAATAAGTTAATTGTTTTTGTTCTTTTGTTGAATTAAGTTCACGGCTTTTAAGCAGCAGAATTTTTTCTGCCAGTATTCCTACAGCTCCACCGGTGTTGACCAGAATCTGGGCTCTTTTGCAATCTGGATCTAATACATTTGCATTAAAGTCTTTTAAAAATTTGTTCAATACTTTTTCCTGAATAGTTTTTAATTGTTCCGGGTCAATTTTATTTGGGCCAGAGTGAAGAAAATAGAAATCTTCTGAAAGTTTTACATCAAGGTTTATAACCCTGTTTAAGATTTCATTTAGCTGTTCATCCGATAGTTTTTTTGCGCCGAAAGTGATGGAGCTTTTCTTTTCAAATGAATCTTTATTGTTAAAGTTTATTATAGAAGGCTGTTTATTTAACTTATTAGCAGAGAATGTCAAATTAGTTGATAATACATTCATTAACTGGTTACTTTTGCAGCAAGTTATCATAGTAATCTCTCCCTGAAATATTTAAAAGTGAATTTATTTGTGGCTCAAAATTTAACAAACTTATTGTTAAATGTTAAATTAAAAACATTTCTAAGTCATTAAATTGAATGATTATTTTTCTGAAAATTTACAATAGGAAGTATCAGTGTGTAACAAAATAATAGACCATATTTGTATATAGTGCTAACTCTGTTATAGTTGCTAAATCTTTATAACAATTGTTGAATGTATTTAATTTAGAGATCCTGAATGAATAGCGTTATTATATCTGTCAAGAATTTGTTTCATTTCTCTAACGGCTTGATCAAGGCCAACAAAAACAGCTCTTGAGATAATACTATGCCCAATGTTGAGTTCTTCAAGATCGGGTATGGTACAAATTCTATGAACATTTATGTAGTTTAAGCCGTGTCCTGCATTAACTCTTAAGCCAAGTTTTCTGGCCAGTTTAGCAGATTCAAGAATGTTATTAAAGCTTTTTAATGTGTCTTGTTCTTTTTTAGAGTTAGCATAAGTACCCGTATGTATTTCAATAAAATCGGCATTGACTTCCTGGCTTGCTTTAACCTGCTCAATATCAGGATCTATAAATAAACTGACTATAATACCATGTTCTTGAAATTTAGCAATGTAGTCTTTAAGGAAATCTTTGTTATTAGAAATGTTAAGGCCCCCTTCTGTAGTGACTTCCTCCCTTTTTTCTGGCACCAGGCAAACTGAATAAGGTTTTATTTCTATGGCAATATCCTGAATCTCTTTGGTGCAGGCCATCTCAAGATTCATCCTGGTTTGAATTGTTTGTGCAAGAACTCTGACATCTCTATCATTAATATGTCTTCTATCTTCTCTGAGATGTATAGTTATGCAATCTGCACCGGCAAGCTCACAAATGGCTGCTGCTGTGACCGGGTCTGGTTCTATACCTTTTCTGGCCTCTCTTATTGTAGCTACATGATCGATATTAACGCCTAGTGTAATCATAATTTACAACCTCTATAAGAACACATTTGAGCTTTAAACAATCAATATTCTATCAAAAAAAAGGTATAAAAATAAATCAATTATGTTTTAAAACTAAACTTAAAGACATAATGAATTAAACGATTCTAATAATTTATAATTGGTTTTATACCAATCCACGGAAGTAAACGATATATGGTTTTAAATTATTATAGGGTGTTTTTGGGGGGGGGGGGGGGCGACAAAAACAAGCCAAAAAAAAAGGAGTATAAATTTATTATTAT
>JBFMGH010000300.1:0-6658 GCA_040752795.1 Cyanobacteriota bacterium | reverse complement strand
AAATAAATTCAAAAGAAAAAAGGAAATTTAATGATTAAAAGAGTTCAGAAGTTAGTAATAATAAATCCTCCAAAGAGGACATTTCTATTTTGCTAAAAAGCGGACATTTTTATTTTGCTGCAACAAGTTAATAATGATCTCTAAATAAAACAAATAAATTGCTTGCGGGTTTAATAAATGTATTTATACTTATCCTTGAAAGTAATCTATAGATTCCAGATTATAGAGGCAGGGTGTTTTGCCTGCGCAGCAGGCAAAAACACCCTATAATAATTTAAAGCCATATATTGTTTACTTCCGTGGATTGGTATAGAAATATTTGTGAATTCTGCATAAATTTTATTAAATTATTATTGTTCAACAATTT
Organism: Cyanobacteriota bacterium; assembly: GCA_040752795.1. GTDB lineage: Bacteria > Cyanobacteriota > Vampirovibrionia > JBFMGH01 > JBFMGH01 > JBFMGH01. The sequence continues at coordinate 6,291 of JBFMGH010000300.1, read as the reverse complement.
GTTGAACAGCAATTTTATATATGTTTTTTTCTTTACAATTTAATTTTTGTTAATGTATCACATTAACACCAAATTTATCTAAGATTTGCGACAAAATTATATACTAAGTACATAAAAAGCTTAAAAATTAGTAATAGTAAGAATAAAAATGTAAATTCTTTTAGAAAAATAGCCGAATTTACACAATCAACCATATAAAATTGTTTTTATATATATAAGAGAGATTACGTAAGAAATTATAATGGAAAAGAAGATATGTTGGTTGGGAGCTTAAATCACTGCCAGATTGATATGCTCAATAAATATAAAGCTTTTTTAGGTCAGGGATACTCCGATCTAAAAAACAAAATCACGGGCATTGATTGGGTTCAGCGAAGTGTTGAAGCCGCAAGATCAGCTGCGGAAAGAGCAGATAGAGACGCCTGGATTGCCAAATTTGATGCTTTTAATGCGTTGTCAAAAGTATTAATGGCCATGTATCAAGCTGAGCAGGCCATGAGACAGTCTTTGAGTGCAAAAGAAGACGCTTCTACTGCTGATAAAAAATCATGGTTAGCCGAGCAAGAAGCTGAACACGCTACAAAAACGGCTTATGTTGCTGAAAGGAAAGAAGAATCCATAGATAATAAAAAGGATAAAGTTCTTAATAATGATTTAGAAAATCAGGAAAAAATCAATGATGCATTTGATCAACAGAGTAAAATAAATGAAGAAAACTTGAAAAAAAGTAATGAGAAACAAAATATTAAAGAAGGAATTAATAACGATCATAAAGACAGAGAAAATGCTGAGAATAACGAAAAGCAAATAGCTAATGAATCTAAGCAACCAAATCAAAATCAAAATAACAAAGATGCAAATAAAGATTCAACTCCCAATGAAAAGGCTCAAAATACTCAGCAGGCTCAAAATAATTCTTCAAATGCATCTAATGCTTCCAATACAGGAAATCAATCTTCAGGAGCTAACAATACTCAGCAAGCTCAGCAAAGTAGTTCAGCAGGTAATAGTTCAGGAAGTACAGCTCAAGCAGCTAATCCTTCAAGTGGCAATAAAACGATAACTCCTTCAAGTACAAGCATAAGTAGCCCTTCATCAGGCAAATCTTCTCACGGAAGTCAGTCATCATATAACACTAATAGTTCTCATAGAAATAGTGGGTCTCAAAACTATTACAATTCAAATAAAAGTAGTAACTCTCATAGTAATAACAATTATTATAATGATTATAAATCACGTAATAATAGTAATAATAACAATAGTAATTTTGAAAACTTTATGTCACAGAAAGCTATAGATAAATTTAAAACTGATCAATCCAAATTTGATAAAGATTTTAATCAATTTGGCAAAAATAATTTATCTGAAGAGAATAATAGATTTTTTGAAGCTCAAAATAAAGAAACAAATAAAAAATATGGTCATCACGATAGAAACGAAGAAAATGAAAAATTTAACAGGGCTGATCAAATAGATGCTGAAAATAAATCAGGTAAACACAAAGGTCATGATGAATATAGAAAAGGCCATCATAATAAGGGCCATCATGGCAAAGATAATTATGATGATAACAGGGTAAAAGAAGCCAGGTCTGAAGAGCATGAATATAGGTCAAAAGCCTCCGGACATCATTCAGAACAAAAGAAAACAGAATCAACTAATAAAACTGAAACAAAGAAAACCGAAAGTGACAATAAAAAAACCGAATCAACAAAAAAATCTGAAGGTGGCAAGAAGTCTGAATCTAAAGGTTCTACAACCAAAAAAACTGAAGAGAAATCGGCTCCAAAAGAAACTAAAAAATCAGAGCCAGAGAGAGCAAAACAGGAAGCAGACAGAAAAGCTGAAGATGTAAAACGTGAAAATGAAAGAAAAGCTCTTGAGGCTCAAGAGAAAGCAGATAGAGAAAAGCAGAAAATTGAACAAAAGAAAATTGAAAATCAATTAAAAGCTCAAGAAGAAGCATTTGATGCGGAACAGAAAGCAAGAAAAAGTAAAAATAATAATAACGATACATCAACTCCTGAAGAATTAAGAGCTGAAGCTACTAAATCATTAGATGAAAAAGATACTCAACAGGCTGAAGATATTAAAAAAGCCTCATTATCTAAAGAAAAAGCTGTAAATGATTTAGATGCAAAAAATAATGAAAATGAATTGAAAGATTCTAAAAATTTGAAAAATAAAGATAATAATATTGTAGATGGTGACCCGAATAATCCAGAAGCATTGAAAGATAAACTTGATCCAAATGATCCAAATGCAATGAAAGATAAACTTGATCCAAATGATCCAAATGCACTGAAAGATAAACTTGATCCAAATGATCCAAATGCACTGAAAGATAAACTTGATCCAAATAATCCAGATGCACTGAAAGATAAACTTGATCCAAATGATCCAAATGCACTGAAAGATAAACTTGATCCAAATGATCCAAATGCACTGAAAGATAAACTTGATCCAAATAATCCAGATGCACTGAAAGATAAACTTGATCCAAATGATCAAAACGTATTAAAAGATCAAGATAAAACAACAGAACCAACAACTACAGATCCAAAAACAACAACAGAACCAACAACAACTGACCCAAAAACAACAACAGAACCAACAACAACTGACCCAAAAACAACAACAGAACCGACAACAACTGATCCAAAAACAACAACAGAACCGACAAATAAAACTCAGCAGCCAGAACAAACACAGCAGACTGATAATCAACCTAAGCCAGCAGAAAATACTACCAATAATGATCAGGCACAAAAAGCTGATAATCAGGCGAAGCAGCCAGAAAATAATACAAATAATGAGCAACCAAAACAAGCTGATCAACCAAATCAATCTGATAATAATAAGTCACAGGAACAGCCTAAACCTGCTGATAATCAGGGCAATAATACTCCAGAAGCTCAGAACAAAAACGATAATATTGCTAATGAGCAAAAAGCTAATCAAAATGCTAATGCTGAGATAGAGAATAAACAGTCTGATCTTAAAAATACTCAACAGAATATCAATGAAAATCAGACAAAGAATAATAATGTTAATAATGATGTTCAAGGACATGAACTAAATCAGGCAGAAAACAAATTTGATATTCAAAACCTGGATCAAAGCAAAAAAGAAGTAGTTCAAGAAAAAGTTGAAAATATACAACTAAAAGAAATTAAAGTTAGAGAACAACGTGATACATCATCACAAAAAGAAAATAAACAGTTTGCAGCATTTGTTGCAGAAAAAATTGCTGAAACATCAACATTTAAGAAGCTTGAAGCTAGTGAAGAAGAAAAAGATGCAGATAATAGAACATTTGAAGCTGAAGATATTAAGTTTTCTGCCACAATTGAGAAAGATTCATCAGAATCAGAACTAGAAGACTACAATAACACGGTTAGTACAATTAATTCTCTTTCTGATTATTTAACAAATTTGGCTAATTTAATTCGTGAAACAGAAGTAAATCAGAAAAATAATAATGTTAGAGATCTAATCTCAAAATTAAATCAAACAAGATCAAAAGGTGAAGCTGATTCTATTAAGTCTAAAATCAAATCTGAAGGCGATAATATTCAGGATGCTAAGAAAAAAGGGCTTGATCAAGATCAAAATCTTGCAAAAACAGTTAGCTTTGACGAAATAGATTCAAATGTTTTTTCAAAAAAAGAAGAATTAAAACGACTGACCCTGGATATGCTTCAATCCAAAGGTATACCAGTAATTCTTTCTAAAGATCTTGCAGAAAATAAAGATCAGGTGAAAAACATATTTAGTGGTACTGATGTCAGGCTTGATCAAAGAGATGGAGACCGTAGAAATAATAATGATAGAAGGGCTAGTAATCCACAAAGTAATGATAATATATTCTTAAAAAGATCTGATAGTGATAGAAGAAACAATGATAGAAGAGAAGATGATTATTCTAAAGCTTTATTTATCAAATCAAAAACTGTCCTAGAATTTCTTTCAACGTAAATCTCTTTAATAATTAACGGTTTTTACTGTTAATTGAGCTATACAGAGGGAGCCGGTTTCAATTATTTTCCGTTAATCGAGTCGCATAAACTAAACTAAAATTTCACTACTCCATAAATAAAAGTCAGGAAAACAAGAGCACAAAGCTCTTTTTTTTTGCACAGCTAAAATCAATGTAGTATTAGTTATTAATACTGAAATAAACTTCTTTCAGCCGTTTTTTGCTAATGTGAGTATATATTTGTGTTGTTGAAATATCTGAATGCCCTAATAGTTCTTGTACAACTCTTAAATCAGCACCATTTTCAAGAAGATGTGTAGCAAATGAATGTCTTATAGTGTGAGGAGAAATATTTTTATCTAATGATTTTGAAAGACGTTTAATTAATCTCCAGATATCCTGTCTTTCAAGTTTGTTGCCTTTATGATTCGTAAATAAGTATTCTTTATTTGAATAATTAGTTTTAATGCTGAGATAAAAATCAATGGCATATTGAACTTTGTTACCAAATGGCAATAGCCTTTCTTTGTTGCCTTTGCCTTTACATTTTAAATATTTTGATTTTAAGTTTACATCTTCAATTTTTAAGTTGATTAACTCACTAACCCTAAGCCCGGTAGAATATAATAGCTCCATTATAGCTTTTTCTTCAGCAGTTTGAGCCTGTTGTATAAGATAATCAATTTCTTTAATTGATAATACTTTTGGCAGGAATCGTTCAATTTTTGGTTGTTCTAAATTAATTGTAGGATCAATAGTTGTGTGATTATTATCTAATAACCATGAAAACCATCCTCGAATTGCTACCAGGTTTCTATTTATTGTTGCTGAAGAGTAACCTTCTGATTTAATATGTCGTATGTAAGTATTAAGTGTTCTTCTTGTTATTTCTATTGGCTTACAAATATTGTCACTGATAATAAAATCAGTAAAATTAGTTAAGTCAGAGCTATAAGATTTAATAGTATTATCTGCTAGAGATCTTTCGCTTTGTAAATAATCGATGTACTCTGATATAAGCTGATAAAACAATTATTTATTGCCTCTATATATTATTATATCTAAAATGATTTTAATAAAATATATTGTAATGTGGCAAAGTTGTTAATTTTTTGAATTAATAAATGTGATTTTTTATTTTACATTGAAGCTCTTTAGTTAAAAAAATAATGCATGTGTCAAAAGCTTGTATAGAAAGCTTTCAAATTTTGCTTTGAACATAGAGTTATTCATTAACAAGAAATTTGAACCTCTATTCAGGATATAAATGAATAAAATTAAAATGTATTGTTGAGAAATAATTCAAATTTATATACACTTTAGAAAAAATTTTTTGGTAAAATTTAAAGAAATTAACGTATTTAATTAAAAAAAATTCTCTTTGATAGAGATAGCTGAATTAAGCTTAGTTAAAATTTTTTCAGAGAATTTGTTACTTAACGCTTTAGTAAATGAAATCTGAAAATTCAAAAATACATTTGAGTTTGAATTAAAAGTTCAAATCAAATTTAAACAAATAATTGAAAAAATTTTTTCAATTAAACCAAAATTGTGACGTAAATATAAAAGGTATATTATGCACACACATTGGAAAAGAAGGGTAAAAATATGGTACAGGAAAATAACCCATCAACACTATCTAAGGAAGAACTTATTAAACTGTTAAGGGGTAATATTAAAGCATTTAACAGGTACAGAGAAAGCAATGGTTTTGAGCCAATAGATTTATCAGATGGCAAGCTTCAAGGTGCCACGCTAACTGGCGCCAAACTTCAGGATATTGATTTTTCTGGAGCCAATTTTGAATATGCTAACCTGGTTTCAGCAGATATGAGTCGATGCATATTAAAGAATGCATTACTTATATATTCGAATGTAATGCAAGCGAATCTTCAAAATGCTGATCTTGAAGGCGCTGACCTTACAGGTGCTCAGCTAGAAGGTGCCAAACTGGATGGAGCAAACCTTTCTATGTCCTTATTTAGCCAAGCAAACCTTACCAATGTGTCATTAAATCAAGCCGATCTTGAAAGTACCAATTTTTGCTCTGCTAATCTTACCGCAACAAACTTTAAAAATGCCCTTAACCTGAAATATTGTATATTTGATAAATTTACTCGCTGGCCCGGAGAAGAATTTTTACCCAAAGATTTTAACCCTGGTAAAGGTATGTATGGTTCCGATGAGGATTTTAGTACCACTGTTGTTGATCATGAAGAAGAACCTATGCATCATCACGAAGATATGCATTCTCAAGATGCCATGACCCCGGATGAACTAAGATATAAATTAATGGATGAAATTAAAACGTC
>JBFMGH010000299.1:0-8246 GCA_040752795.1 Cyanobacteriota bacterium | reverse complement strand
CTGAATTAGCCGATAGAATAAGAGAGCACCAACCTAAAGATATAGATTTTATTCAGGCACTGAATGGTGATCTAGTAATGTGTTATCAGGGCTTACCCCTTCATAGCTTGGATAACCCTGTAGATGAAGCTCAGAAAGTTTTCGATAATGTAAAAAATACAAAATATAACACTTTTAATATAGTATATGGTCTTGGTCTTGGATATCTGTTCAAGCGTGCAACAATGGAAACAGAAGGAACCATTGTTGTATTTGAGCCTCATTTAGATGTATTAAAAACGACACTTGAAGTTGTAGACTTTGTAGAAGAGATACAAAGAAAAAATACATTTGTTATCAATGAACTTAAAGATTTAAGAAGAATATTTGGGCATTATTTTTACAAGGGAGATGACGTATGTATTCAAATGTTGACTTCTTATCGTATAGCTTACCCGGAAATTCTCTCTGAGTTGACAACTTTGTTGCAGGAATCATATAGAACTTCAATAATAAACCAGCAAACCATGCTATATAAAACACGTCAGTGGTCTGTTGCAGCATTGAATAATTTATTTGATATACTAGAATCACCTGATAGCTGGGGATTGAAAGACAGGTTTAAAGATGTGCCAGCTGTTTTAGTATCGGCTGGGCCATCGCTTGAGTTTGCCATTGACACACTGCGAAAATATCAAGATAAGGTGATGATTATAGCGGTCGGCCAGGCATTAAAGGCACTTGACAAAGCAGGTATAAGACCTCATATTGTTGAGGTAATTGAGAACCTGAATGTATCCCAGCAATTTGATGGTGTTAGTTGTCTTGATCAGCTAACTGTTGCTCTGCAGCCAATGACACACAGGGCAATATATGAATTGCCTGTTAAAAGGCTTTTGTTAAACTTCCCTAATTCTGATAATATAGCCCGCTGGTTTGGTGATATTATGAAAAGACAACTAAGGGGCTTTCCGAATAGAGGTTCAGTATCATTTTGTGCCTATTATAATGCATTTCATTTTGGTAATGAGCCTATGATTCTTGTGGGGCAGGACCTTGCGTATAGAGATGGTAAGTGTTATGCTTCCGGTACTTCTTATGACAAGATTAAATATGAACTTGACGAAGAGGGTAAAGTAAAGATTAATTATAATGAAGAGCTTTATGAGACTATCGGTAAGACTTTCGAGATGAACAGAGAAGAGTTTATGAGCCGTAAAGAGTCTCAGGAAAAAGAGATAATGAAGGTTAAAGGATGGAGTGGTGAAGACCTGCATACGACCGTGACTTATAACGTGTTTTTAAATAACTATATTGACATAGCAGAAACAGAGCTTGAGAGATATGAGAAGGTTTTGATTAATTGTTCTATTGGCGGAGCTTATATCAAGGGTATAGAGCATATGTCTCTGCAAGAGTGTCTTGAAAACAGGTGTAATCTTAATCATGGTATTAATATAGATCAGGCCCTTGATGATTATTATGAAGAATTTAAGATAGCTGAAGAAGACTATAAAAGGTTTGTTAGGGGAATAAGAAAAACCGAAGATGATCTTAATGATGCTAAGAAGATTGCTCAATATTCAATAAATCTTTCTAACAGTATATTAAAAGAGTTATCTAAAAAGGTTATTAACGAAAAATATGTTGATGGCCTAGTTGATAAGCTTGGAAAGAATGATAGAAAGGTAATCAATGTAGTTAAGAAAACCAGGTTAATTAATCCTTTTATCAATAAGGAACTTTATGAATATAGCAAAGGGTATAGCAGAGAAGCAGAAAACATAGACCCTGAAAATAAGATTGAAAATCTTAAAGATAATGTTGAGCAGTCATTAAAGCTCTATGAGGCAATAATAAATGGTGCAGAATCAATTAATGAAATTTTGCCGGCCATTATAGAAAAAAATAAGGAAAGACTTGAGCAGTATATTGATTTGCAAAAGGTTAAGTAATGTTAGAAAAAAACCTGGCACAAATCTCAAGATATAATTCAGATCTGGTTAATAGAATTCAAGGTCATAAAATAGCTGGAAGTTGTGTGTTTGACTTGGCAGCGTCTGGAGATATAATTTTATATTACGAAAATATACCATTTCATTCAGAAGAAAACCCCCAGCAAGAAGCATTGACTATTTTTAATAGTTTGTCAGATACAAGTAAAAAGGTTATAACTGTAGTTTTTGGTCTGGGTTTAGGTTATTTATTTAAGAGGGTATATATTAGTTCAGAGGCAAGGATAATTATATATGAGCCAAACCTGGATATTTTAAGAACGACTCTAGAAAATGTGGATTTTTCTCAGGAATTTGCAGACGAAAGAGTAATGTTAATAACTCAAAAAGAGGATTTAAAATCAGCGTTTACAAAGTTTTATTTGCAGAGTGACCCTATCAATGTATGTTTCTTGCCAGTTTACAAGCAACTATTTCCTGATTTGCTGGATGAAATAGCAAATGAGTTGGGTTTTTTAAAGGGATATTTTGATAATAATTATCTGACATTGTTTGAGAGTTCAAAAGAATGGTTAGAGATGTCTCTGACAAATGTTCCAGAGATATTAAATTCAAATTATGTTGACAGTTTGAAAGGTAAATTTAAAGGTATACCAGCGGTTATCGTTTCAGCAGGGCCATCATTATTAAAAAATATCGACCAGTTGAAAGAAATAGAAGACCGGGTAGTAATATTTTCTATAGGTGCTTCATTAAGACTGGTTAAAGAAGAATACAGTATACGCCCTGATTTTTCAGTATTTATTGATGTAAGCGAAAGAACAGAGCCTCAGATTGAAGGTGTAACAGGTCTGGATTCTTTGAATTTTATAGTTCAGCCATATACATATAAGAAATTCTTTGAGCTGGAATCAAAAAGGAAATTTGTGTATTTGCCTTCTAATGATTTATTCAGTCAGTGGTTTTCAAAGAAATTAAAACTGGATATAAGTCATTATTATAACAAAGGCACAGTAGCTATAGCAGGAGTTTATAATGCTATAAACTTTGGTTGTGACCCTATTATTTTAATGGGTCAGGATTTAGCTTTTGCAAAGGATGGAAGAACCTATGCAGATAACAGACTTAGTGGCCATTATGAGGATGATGAGCGATATGTAAAAGGGTGGAATGGAGAAACGCTTCCTACTAACACTACATTTACAATGTTTAAAAGATATTTTGAAGAGATTGCAAAGGATTATAAGGGTAGGGTAAGAATTATTAACTGTTCAGAAGCTGGTGCAGTGATAGAAGGAATAGAACACATTCCGCTAAAAGAAGCCTTCAATTTAATACCAGAAAATAAAATTAATGTTGAAGAAATAATTACCACAAGCGAAACAAATTATATTAACCCTCTTAAAGCTGGCAAGCTAAATATAATTAATTCACTAAGAGATACAAATAATTCATTAATAAAGCTGATATCTTTTATAAAAAATTCAAAAATATTGCTAAATAAGATTGAAAAAGAAATAGCAAAGCCTGATACTAATAGTAAAAAACTGATGAAGAGTTTTAGGCAGGTTTATGAAAATAACGGCAGAATGGATAGAATTATTAATAACGATTGTCCTTTATTTGTAAGCTATATTCAAAAAGAAAGTTTTGCCTTTAAGCAAGAATACAATCGTTACAAGAATATGAATTCTATTGAAGATATGAAGGTTTATCTGGAGTTAACAAGAAACTATTATGAAGCTATTCTGGAATGGGCACCCGGTTTAAGCAGGGTTTTAGATGAAATATTAAAGGTTAAGAAGTCATGAAAGTAGTTATTCAGAGAGTATCGCAGGCATCAGTCAGTGTTAAAGAAAATTTATTGGGATCTATAGATAAAGGTATATTAGTATTATTAGGTATAGACAAAGGTGATGATATAAATAAGGCAGAATTCATTGCCAGTAAGGTAGCAAATTTAAGAATTTTTCCTGACGAAAATGATAAAATGAATCTGTCAGTCAAAGATATTAAAGGCAAAGTACTTGTAGTAAGTCAGTTTACCCTTAGCGGGGATTGTCGTAAAGGTAAAAGACCATCTTTTGACACAGCCGAGCACCCTTCACTGGCTGAGCCACTTTATGAAAAATTTGTAGATCTTATTAAGAAAGAAGGTATTGAAGTCGAAACAGGAGAATTTGGTGCAATGATGCAAATATCTCTAATTAACGATGGGCCAGTTACATTTATTATAGAGAAATAAGTTCAAAGCTTTATAAGATAAAAAAGTCAGGTGTATTAAAAGTTTTAATTATCAATAAGCATTTATGATACCATTTTGCTTTCAAATAAGTATTATACTATTCCTTGAAAATAATGATAAATTCCTGAGAATTTTCTACAAGGAGTATTATATTTATACAAAAGTCTAATATTAGTTAAAAATTGTAAATACTACACGAAGCAAATTAGCAATTATTTTTTCTTTTTACCTTACTATTTGTATCAACCTGAATCACTAATTATTTCTGGAGTTTATATGCTTGTTAAGCAAAAGGTAAGTTTTTTATCTCAGTCAAATAATCAAAAATGCATTAAATACAATGCAACAACTGCAGAAGTTTGTGCTAAAAGCTTTGCTGACAACCCTGAAGCTAGAATGATACCTTCAAATTATCATGGCGATATTCTCTTTAAAGGCAAAGATAAAAATGCACCTTTTGACGGCATTTTAAAATTCTTTAAAGAAACATTTGATGATTTTAGCGGCGAAGCAGATTTCTAAGCCTTTAACACCCTGATATAACTGGCTTATAGCTGACCGCCTTGCATTTAAAAAGCTAATATACTTGTATACAATATCTGTTCATCCTGTTAATAATTTATTAAGCTTGAAAAACTAATAATAATGCAAGTATTAAATATTCTTTTTTAAAGCTATTTTGCAAACTATTAATATAGCCTAATGTGCAGCATTATTAAATATACGTAATATAAAAGCTTAACAAGCTGGACAAAAAGGCCATTTTAATGATATAATGTAAATATTACACTAAGTGGGTACACATAAATCTGTAGGAAATATGAATAAACTGATTTCAGATAAAGAACACAACACAAAATTAGATTTCAGCTATATAAAATCAAATAAATTCCTTTCTGATCCTCTTATTAGAAAGCAATTTGCAACCAGATCAGCAAAAGGTTCAAGCTTTTTAGAAGGTATAAATTTACCTGAAGCTTTTTTTATTTCAAGCTATGAATTAGCTGATACTAATAATTGATAGATAAAATCTGTTAAGGGTTTGTAGTCTTTTTTGTATCCTGAATACATACACTTGAGGTATTCTTCTTTGTCCTCAGGTTTGTCTAATATTGCCCAGTTTGCTGGTTGATAGTTAAATGCTATTGATAATATATCAAGAACTACCCTTAATATTCGGCCGTTACCTTCTCTAAATGGGTGTATAATAATTATTTCTGCTGATATTATTGCCAGTAATTCTGCAAGTTCTTCTAAAGTTGCTTCAGAACCATAAGTAATTTTATTAAAAATTTCTTTATCTATTCTTTTCATTTCAGGTTTTACCATATCTGCTGGTGGAAAGGGGAACCCCTCTTTTGATATATGAATGTTTCTATATTCTCCTGCCCAGTCATAGAGCTCAATAAAAATTACTTTGTGAAGCATCTTTATTTTCGATGAGCATATTGGCAAATAATATTCTGGAACCATTTTAAGCTTTTCAAATATTCTTCTATAGGCTACACTCAACAGATAAGATTCATAGGTCTCAAGTTCTTCTCTGCTGGTAATACCTATTCTATTTAATGGCACATTGGTTTCTTTGCAATAAATCATTTGTATGTTAGTAGATTTATAGTTAGCCCAGGGATTTGGTATTATTTGATCCTCATGAGGTGGCTCTACCTGCCGGGGAAATTCTTCTATAAGTAATTTGTCAGGTTTTTTGCCCTGATATAATTTGTTTTTTGTAAAATCTCTATACCAGTATTTATAGGAGCCTCTTTTACCTGTCCTCATTACGTAACCGTATGTTTTTTCGTGTAATTTTACTAAATCTACAGGCATTTATGTTTGTCCTTTTAAAAGTTCTTTGCTTATAATAAATTCCATAAAAGCTTTATTTAACATAACTATGTTTATATTTAAAGAGAATAAATTAATATGAATCGAATAGCAATAATTTCTACAAATGAAAAGTTAAAAGAAACCTTTAAAGAATATTTATCTGTGCAAAATTATTTAATTATTTTTTCAACCATTGACGAAATAAATGAAAGTATTGCTTCGCTTATTATTATAGATTTGTCTACTATTACTGAGGCCAGAAACAAAAATATTAAAAAAGAATATTTTCTTAAAACGGTTCCTGTGCTTGCAAGTATAAATAATGAAACACTAACTAAATTTTATGTTGGTTGTAATGCAGATGATTTTATATTAGAAAATGCTTCTAAAGAAGAACTTATAACCAGAGTTAAATTCCTAATGGCAAAAGTTTATGGTATTACAAGCAGTGAAACAGTTGAAATACAGGGGTTAATAATAGACCTTGCAGAACACAAGGTTTTAATAAATTTTAAGCCAATAGATTTAACGTATATGGAATTTAAACTATTACAATTTTTTGCTACAAATCCTAATAGAGTTTTTAGCAGAAATCACATTCTTGAACGAGTCTGGGGCTATGATTATTATGGTGGTACCAGAACAGTTGATGTTCACGTTAGAAGGCTCCGTTCAAAATTAGGCTATAAATATGAACAGTTTATTCAAACTGTTAGAAACGTCGGGTATAAGTTTAGTGAATAAGCTACTCTCCTGGTGATCCAATTGATTTGTCTGGCATTATATTAGGAGTATCTGACAATTCCTGTTTGGATTCTTCTTCAGGTTTGACATCACCTGTTTCATTTTCGTTTGTATTATTTTCAACATTTCCATCTTCTGAAGAGGTTTGAGTTGATTCGTTTGCATCAATTTCATTATCTTCAGATAAATCAATTAATTGTGCATTTAAATTTGTCTGTTGAGAAGTTAAACCATTATTAGCACTTGATACAGATCCAAAAGTAGTTACTACATAACCAAGTTCTGCTGTCTGGTCTTCATGTGGTATGATATTAGCAATTGTTGGGTCGATATTTTCTAATCTATCATAAAAAGCATTATACATATTGTCTGCTAGAAGTTGAACATTGCCTGACAGAACGGTGATAATATTTTTTAATTGTGGATTCAATGAGTTATTAGATTGCTTAATCTCCATAACTAATTGATCAAAATCCTGCCTCAGTTGATCTGTATTAGAAGCATTGGTGTATTCTGTTGTTGAAAAAAGATCTGATTGATCCAGCAACATTTCTAAAACAGGGGGAAACGGCTTGTTGCTTATAGCAAACATATCTTTATAAAAGTCTTTCCTTTGAGCTTTACTTTCCAGATGAACGATTAAAGATTTAAATGTAACACCCAAATAGTCTTCTTTTTGTGCAGGAGACAAAGTTTCAAAATATGCTGCATCAAAGTTAGCCATATCTCTTTCATAAAACTTTATTATATTATCTGTATAAGCCTGAATATTCTTTTCTTTTTCAGCAATCTGATATGCCAGGGCTGCCAGCTGGTTTATTTTTGAAGCATCTTCACTATTAACACCGGGCACATTTCCAGCCTGATCACCTAATTGTTGTAAAACATTAGCGAGATGATCTGTTGCACCTGAAGCACCGCTTGTTTCTATAATTTCTGCCAGGTCAGCAGATACGTCTTTTAATACTATATCTCCAACTGTTAGTGTACAGTTTTTACCTTTACATTCTGAACTTATTACTGCCGCTGGAACATTTGATGATATCAGGCTGCCCGGATTGCTATTTGTATTTAAAGTTATTACAGTTTCACCATCTCCTTTAAGACCATGATATAAATTACCAAAGTTTTCAATAAGATTTTTACCTATAAAATAAAACCCCGGTATTGAAGCAAGGGCAACAAGTGCTATTATAATTGCATATTGCGACAATGAATTGCCTGATAGTTTTCTATATTGCATCTTACACTCCTGGCTGACTTTTCATAAATAATTAAAAAATTTTAACAACTAATACATACTAATTATTATATAATCGCCTAATTTTATTAATATCTTCAATAATTTTATGCCAAAAGTTACTAATATTTATAAAACAATATAGACACATTATAAGAATCTTAGCTTTGCTCAGATGACGTTTGTACTTGATTGAAATAGAATAAGTATAACCCGAATTATTCACAAATCAGGAATCAGCGAGGAGGTTGCA
>JBFMGH010000298.1:0-20065 GCA_040752795.1 Cyanobacteriota bacterium | reverse complement strand
TTATTGTATGCATTTTCTATTTCTAAAATTGATTTAAGACAATGTGTTAATCCTTTTTTGCTTCTTGAAATGCTGGCATAGTTCCACATTAAGTTTTTAATTTTTATTATAAGTTCTTCAGTATTTATTTCAGAATGTAGTTCATTATTACAGAAATATTGTTTAAGTAATTTGGCAATTTCAGGGTCAGTGAATAATTCAACAAGATTTAAATCATGTTGAAGAGCTTCTATTTTAAGTGAAATATCTTTAGAGACCTGCTCTGCAAGAACAACACATTCTAAAAGCGAATTACTTGCTAATCTATTAGCACCATGTAATGATGTACAGGCTGCTTCGCCTACAGTATAAAGGTTTTTAATAGTTGTTTGCCCGTATACATTTGACTTAATGCCGCCCATTGAATAATGTGCTGCAGGTGAAACAGGTATAAAATCCTTACTTATATCGATTCCATTTTTTTTGCATTCTTCAATTATATTTGGGAACCTTTTTTGTAGTTTATCAACAGAAATTTGTGTAGCATCAAGATACACAAAATCTGAGTTTGTATTTTTCATTTCATCGAAAATTGCTCTACTAACAATATCTCTGGGGGCTAAATCGGCTCTGTCATCGTATTTATGAGCGAATAACTCTTTAGATATATTTCTAAGTTTAGCTCCTTCACCCCTTACAGCTTCAGAAATTAAGAATCTGGTCGATGCTTCTGCGTGAAAAGCTGTAGGGTGAAACTGAATAAACTCCATATCCTGAATAATACCGCCTGCTCTATAGGCTAAGGCTATGCCATCACCGGTAGCAACTTTAGGGTTTGTTGTGTTTAAATAAACCTGTGACAACCCTCCAGTTGCTAATACTGTTGTTTGAGAAAAGAATAGTTTGTGTTTGTTATTATGAATATCAAATACTATGACTCCTTTACAGATCTGATCCTGATCTAAAAGAAGTTCTACTGCCTGGTGTTCTTCATAGATATCAACATTATCGATTTCTTTTATAAGGCTAACAAGCTTTTTTTCAATATTTTTGCCAGTAGCATCACCACCTGAATGTAAAACCCTTCTGACGCTATGGGCACCTTCAATGGTTAAGGCTAATTTGTTATCTTCTGTTTTATCAAATGAAACGCCATAATTTATTAAAGATTCAATAGCTTTAGCACCGTTTTCAGATATAAATCTGGTTACATCAGGGTTAGATAAACCAGCACCTGCTGATAGTGTATCTTTTACGTGAAGGTCGATGGAATCACAGGTGTTTTCGGGTATAACTGCAGCAACGCCACCCTGTGCATAACGAGTATTGCTCTCTCCTGTTTTATCTTTAGTTATTAGGGCTATTTTAATACCCTTTTCTGCAATTTTTAAAGCTGTATATAGACCTGAAATGCCACTGCCTACAACAACTGTTGAATATATATTCTTTTCAAATTTATTTATGCTTGCTTCAGGAAACTTTTCAAACATCTTTTTTGTTTAGCCTCTCTCTTGGAACACTATTAAAAAGATACATACTTGTTTTGGTGGTTAGTTAATGAATTATATTTGATTCTAATTTTTAATGATCAGTATTAATATTAATAGAGCATAAAAAAGCAGCAAGAACAATTATTATAGTATTAATTAAATTCACTTCAACCGTCTATTTTTCTTAGTTTAGTGAACAAATCATCATAAATTATTAAACAAATAACATAATGAAACTGGTTTTAAACAGACCGATTTACCTTAAATGCATAATATTTCACGATATAAATGTAAATTTTTTTATTTTTGCTTGATATTTCTTAAAATTGCTTAAAATTTTCACATTTAGTATCTTAAAATCTGTAAGTAACTGGTAAATAACCGAAATTAATAAACAAAAAATGTATACTATTTGAATAATTTAATGATAATAAACGGAGCTTTAAAAAATTCAGGTTTATTTGCTATTATGTCACTGATAACAAAAAAGTACCAAAACTGTATTTATGAATTTTTTATCTGGGGATCCCGATGAAAGAACTTATTTTAACCGAGAAATCAAACCCGAATTCAAAAAATATTGATCTGGAAAGCACTTCAGGTATATTAAGAATTATAAATAATGAAGATAAACTGGTTGCCATTGTTGTTGAAAAAGAACTGGAAGTTATATCTAAAGCTGTAGATTTAATCTCAGAAAGTTTTTTGGCTGGTGGGAGTTTATTATATTTTGGTGCTGGTACTAGCGGTCGTCTGGGTGTTCTTGATGCCAGTGAATGCCCTCCAACATTTGGTGTAAACAAAAATATGGTCAGAGGATATATTGCGGGTGGAGATAAAGCCCTTAGAGAAGCAGTAGAGGGTGCAGAAGATATTTATGAAGATGGTGAAAGAGATTTAATTATGTCTGCTGTTGGCCCTGACGATGTGGTAGCAGGCATATCTGCTTCTGGTAATGCCCCTTATATTTGTGGGGTTTTATCTAAAGCTAAAGAGCTTTTAAT
Organism: Cyanobacteriota bacterium; assembly: GCA_040752795.1. GTDB lineage: Bacteria > Cyanobacteriota > Vampirovibrionia > JBFMGH01 > JBFMGH01 > JBFMGH01. The sequence goes on along the minus strand of JBFMGH010000298.1, from coordinate 17,592 downwards.
TTCAACAGTAGCTATAAGTTGTAACAAGAAAGCAAAAATAGGAGAAATAGCCGATATTCATATTGCACCTGAAGTTGGCTCAGAAGTTGTTACTGGTTCAACGAGGCTTAAAGCCGGAACTGCCCAGAAAATGGTCTTAAATATGCTAACTACAGCTTCAATGATTAAAACCGGCAAAACATATCATAATTACATGATTGATGTTATGCCTACAAATAAAAAACTGGTTGATAGGGCTACAAGAATTATTGTTGACCTTACTGGTGTAAGCTATGATATTGCTGGTGAGTATTTAATAAAGGCTGATAACAGTGTTAAAGTGGCTACAGTTATGATTAAATCAGGTGTAGATAAAGACCAAGCGAAACAGCTTATTTTGCAAAACAATGGTATTTTGAGAAAAGTTATCGGGTAGCATTTACTGAAAATAAATAGATGCTAATTATTGTTTAAAAATAATTATTATTTATACAATATTTAATTTCTGTTAAACTTGGAAAGAATTTATGTGAGTATGAAAAAAGAAATGGAAATATAAACCTGAGTTTATGAAAAAAGCAATTGCCAATTTATTATCGTGGTTTCAAAAATATTATTTTCATATATTAATTCTAGTAGGAATACTTGTTTTCATAGTTTTTTATAATGTATTTAAGCTTGGCGAAATATTAAATATGTTTGAGTTCAGCTTATATGATTATAGAACCAGAGTTTATATTCAAACTTTTGCCAAAAATCCTGATAAAGATATTGTATTACTTATTCATAATGATCAATCAAACAAGTTGATTAATTCATATCCTGAATTGGGTTTAAAAAAGTGGCCACTTCAAAGAGGTACGTGGAAATATATTTTACGCTTTTTAAGGAGAGCAAATAATAAACTTACTGTTTATGATGTTAAATTTACTGCCAGATCAGAAGATCCTGTTGAGGATGAGATTTTAATAAAAGAAATAAAAAAATCTGGTAATGTTATTCTTGCTTATATTATGCAATCAAGTGCAATAGGATTTGTTGAAGAATATCCTCAGTTTAATTTAAATACGTTAGAAAAGTTTAATGATTTTCTTCAATATAAAACAAATTTTCCTGAGCAATTAATTGAGTATTTTTATAGATCTTTTGTTACTATTCCAAAACAAAATTATGAACAGCTAAATTATAATACTATTCTTTATATTACATTCCTATCAGCACAGGGTATATTAGAAGATATTCTAAAAGCACCCTTAGATCTTGGAATAATAAACATGTCACATGCTGAATCTTCAACAGAGGTTACGAGGGTTAATAAACCATTATGGAGATATCGTTATCAGGATAAGTTTGGACTTTCTTTACCTCTTGTTACTGCAAAGAATGTTTTAATAAAAAATAATGGTAATAAATTATCATTTTCAACAGGTTTGCTTGGTGATTATTTAAATTTAGGCAATCGAAAACTTGCACTTAACGAGTTTGGAGACATATATATTAACTGGAGGGCTAACGATCATACAAACTCTGTTTGGAAAAATAAACCATATGCTTTTAAAACTTTTCCGTTAGCATCAGTACTGGCATATGAGAGATTTTATACTTTTGATAGTTATAGTGGTTATTATAATGTACCAGAAGAATTTCCTTATAGAAATTGGGATTCAAATTATAATGTCCTTATAAAGAACTCTTTAGTGGAAGCAAATATTAATTATCTTCAACAATATTATGATTATATAAAAGTTTTTGATATTGAATATTCAAGTAGTTTCAAACAAACTTTAGTACTTGTTATTGAGTCTCTTAAAAAGGTATTTAATTTTCAGGCAAAGAATTTAATGTGGTTAAAAAGTGTTACAGAAGGTATGCCTTTAACATATTATACTTATGAAGATAATTTACAAAATATTATTCTAAGTGATCATTATTATGGTTTTTCAGATGACATTTATAATCCAAGAACCAGATATAAAATAATGGGCTTACCTTTTTTATATTATTTTGATGAAGATCAACCACCGAAAAGGTTATCAGGTTTTAATTTTAGAGATGATGAAAAATATTTGATATTGCAAAGACTTGATAAATTTCAAGATCAATACCCTGATATAAGTGCATTTTTTAACAATATAGTAATAATAGGCGAATCAACAGCAACCGGAGACGTTCATTCTACACCTGTTTGTAAAGCATACCCTGGTCCTGAAATTGTTGCTACAGCTATGGATAACTATTTAAATGATGGTAGTAAAAATATATCAATTGTGGAAAATATTTCTAACTGGATTAAGAGTGGTTTTAAACTTGATTTAGCCTTTACCAATACAAAAATGATAAGAAAAGTTCCTATGTGGCTTGATATTATTGTGATATTATTACTTTGTTTTATCACTTCATATACTATTATTAAATCAAAAAGTTATATTAGTTCTGCTAACCTGTTTTTGATAATTTATGCGTTTTTTATTGCATTAAATGTTGCAATGTTTACATTACCATTTGTTAGATTGTGGTTTAATGCAATAATTCCACTATTATTGATACCTGTTACAGCTCTTTTAACTATGGTATATAGAGTAAAAGTTCTTGATAAAGATAAACACCACATAAAAACACTATTTGGTAAGTTTGTTTCACCACAAATTCTTGAAGCTGTGCTTGATAACCCTGAGCTACTTTCTGCTGGGGCCTCCAGAAAAAAAGAAATGACAGTTCTGTTTTCTGATATACGTGACTTTACCTCTAAATCTGAACATGTGCCACCTGAAGAACTCATTCCGCAATTGAATGAATACTTTACTGAAATGGTTGAAGTAATTATCATGAAATATAACGGAACTCTCGATAAATACATGGGAGACGCCATAATGGCATTCTGGGGTGACCCGATACCAATGGAAGATCATGCTAAAAATGCTGTTCTGGCTGCACTTTCGATGTGCAAGCACCTTGAGTTGTTAAATGAAAAATGGGAAAAAGAAGGGAAGCCTCCTTTGAGAATAGGTGTTGGTATTAATTCTGGCGAGATGATTGTTGGCCATATGGGCTCACCAAGGCTTATTGATTATACAGTGCTGGGTGATAATGTCAACGTTGCCTCAAGGGTTGAGTCTTTAAACAAAGCTTATGGCAAAGAAATTATAATTACTGAAGCTACATATGAGTTTGTTAAAGATATTATTGAGGTAGAGCAACTGGGCACTACTTCTGTTAAAGGTAGAACTAAAGAAGTCGTTATATATAGTGTAGAAGGCTTAAAAGATGGTGTAGAAGTTAACTTTGACAGAACACCCAAGCTTTTTGTTGAGAAAGAACAGACTTAAAACACTGCTATGAGACCTCTGCACAACTCAATATTAATAAAATAACAGCTATAAGCTACCGGGCACTTTTTCTCTAATGCCGGATTTGTTTTGTGTATTCATACACTTATGCAGAAGTCTTTATTTTTAAATGTGTTTAAGTTATATTAACGAAAAGTTTATGTTAGTTGGAGTTAGAGTATTATGAATAAAACAAAAATTCAAATTCCTGTATCACCACGTTTATCAAGATTACCTATGTATGTATTTGCAGAGCTGGATGTTTTTAAGGAAGAAGCAAGATCCAAGGGCCTGAATGTCATAGATTTAGGAATTGGAAGCCCTGATATGCCAACACCCAAGCCTATTATTGAAGCTGCTCAAAAAGCAGTAGCTGATCCTAAAAATCATGGCTACCCAAATTTTAGAGGCAAGCCAGCATTTAGAGAAGCTGTTTCAGAGTATATGAAAAAGAAATATCAGGTTGAAATAGATCCAGTTAGTGAAGTATTACCTTTAATTGGCTCAAAAGAAGGTATAGCACACCTTTCAATAGCATATACCGATACAGGTGATATCAATATAGTTCCTGATCCATATTATCCAGTTCACTCAAGAGGTACCTGGATAGCCGGTGGAGAAGTTTACCATGTTCCTTTAAAAGAAGAAAATGACTTTCTGGTTGATTTAAAAGCTATACCTGTTGATGTAGCAGAAAAAGCAAAAATGATTTTTGTTAATTATCCTAATAACCCTACATCAGCCTGTGCAACATTAGACTTCTACAAAGAGCTTGTTGAATACTGCATAAAATATAATATTCTATTAGTTTCTGACCTGGCTTATGGCGAAATATGTTACGATGGTTATAATCCTCCAAGCATTTTTAATATTCCGGGAGCTAAAGATATAGCTATAGAATTTCATTCATGTTCAAAAAGTTTTTGTATGGCAGGCTGGAGATCAGGTTTTGCAGTAGGTAATGCTGATGTAATTAATGCATTATTTAGTCTTAAAACGAATTGTGATTATGGGCTGGCTTCACATATTCAGGATGCAACTATTGCTGCCCTGAAACTTGATAGATCATACCTTGATGAAATAGTTGCCAATTATCAAAGACGTCGTGATCTGGTAGTTGATGGTTTTAATGAACTGGGATGGAGCCTTAAAAAGCCTCAAGCAACTATGTATGTATGGTTAAGAGTTCCTGAAGGCTATGACTCTAAAAAATGGGTTAAAACAGTTTTAGATAAAACCGGTGTATGTATGACACCCGGAGTAGCTTTTGGTGAACACAGTGATAAATATTTCAGGATTTCTCTTGTTCAAAGTGAAGAAATATTTAGAGAAGCCATAGATAGATTGAAAAAAAGTAATATTTCTTATCAATAAATTTAGTATATACCTGTCACTCATATGATGTAAAAATAATACCAACAGGGTGATACTGAAAATAAAGCTTATAGGCCCCATTTTTTATCAAATGGGGCTTTATAATTGTAAATAGAGAAATACTCACCCAGGTGAAAATATAATTAGCTCATCGGGGTGAGGTTGAAAACACTTAATTTAAGGGCTTTCCAAATTGCAGTAATATTTATAGATCAGTATATACCTTATATATCACCCATGGTGGCTTTAAAATATCACTCATAAGAATTACATCAAATAAATGCATAAATAAAAAAAATATGTAAAAGTGCCCAATTGTTAACAATGTTAAGAAAAAAAATTCTCACCCGGGTGACAAAAGCCCTCACCCATGTGGGTGATTGTTAAAAAAGGTGTTTTTTTTAAAATGCTTATGGGCTTGAGTTTTATGCTTATATAATAAATATATACTCAATCACCCTGGTGAAGATTAAATCATCAGCCTGAGCGATAGTTAACACTAACAGTTATAATGTATTATAAAATCAAAGATTAACTTAGGGCTTTAAAAGGAGGAACCGTTCATGTTAAAGAATTTATTTTCAAGAATTAAAAAACGTTTAAATAAAAAAGACGAGAAAGGTCAATCTCTCGTTGAGTATGGTTTAATTCTTGCTTTAGTATCAGTAGTAGCAATTTCAATTCTAACCGCATTAGGTGGCCAGATTAACTCAACAGTTAATACCATCAATACCGTATTAAACAACGTTAACAAAAACATCAGCTCATCTGTTGCTACCTAGTATCAAGAAAAGATACTACCTAACAGTTTAGCGAAAATTTTTAATTTAAAAATATACGGAAAACAATACCAGTTTTTCTACAAGAAAAACTTAAGGTTAGAACATGAATTTTAAGTTTTTGAAGAAATCAGAGAAAGGCCAATCCTTTGTTGAGTACTGCTTAATACTTGGTTTAGTAAGTATAGTAATTGTGGCAGCTTTAACAAATTGGGGGAGCCAGTTGAACTCCACTAAGAATAGTCTTAACAAAGCGCTTAATGGGGTTAATAAAAATATTAGTTCTTCAGTTGCAACTTAAGGGTTTTATTAACGAAAAGTTCTAACCTTGTTTATTTTACTAATTAGGTTTAAAATCAAATTAGTAAGGGTTCTTTTACTTTAATAACCGGAATAGTCTATCATTGAAGAAATTTTTACGTCATTGGAAATCATGTAGTTCAGGGCAGGAAATGGCTGAATGGTGGTTCATTCTTTGTGTTGTTGCTGTTATAGTAATGTTCACTCTTCTAACATGGGGTGATGTAACGAATGAAATTATGAATAAACTTAAAGAAGCTCTAACGGGCGTAAACTCAAATATTGGTAGTACTGTTTCTACTTAGTTTATTAAGTTTATAAATATCTATTTTCCAGATATAATCTTTCTTGGTGTTAGCTGAGAAAGATTTTTCAATTGTATAATGGCATTTTATAAAATTAAAAAGTTTTTTATAATAACCTTTTGAACCAAACTGGTAAGTTTTATAACTCCCGTCATCAAGTTTAGCTACTCTGTATTTTTCGTTTGTTATAGCGATATATTCAGGTTTGTTAGATTCAATATCTTTAATAGCTCTTAGTTCATCATTTTTAAGATCTGTTGCACCAGCTACAAGAAAATAGAACTTGCTTGCAGGCATTCTATTTGATAATAAATAAATTATTATATGCCCAGGGTATACCAGAATTTTTTCAGATTTTTTCGTATTTGACTTTATGTAATTAGCTGCTTTTTTAACAGCTGCAAATTCTGAAAGTTTTGACTCACGTATAAAAGTTTTGCCAAACCCAGTGGATATTTCTAGATTTTTTATGTTGTACATCCCAAGTACTAAAAGAAAATATATAAGTATTATAATAGCAAAAATTATATTAGAAGCCTGTTTTAAAGAATCTATATTAAAGTTAGCTTCTTTATTTAATTTTTCTGGTAAAAAGGTTGATACTAGATAGACAAATAATAAAAGACTTAATGGTAAATAATAAAATGCATATAATTCTAATTCAAGAGAATAAAACATTCTGTAATTTGAAATTAAAGCTACAAAAGTTATTATAACCAGGTTAAAATACTGTTTTTCTTTTATATTAAAGGAAAAGTAAAGTAATAAGATTATTAACCATAAGTTTATACCACTATAGATAAATTTGAATGAAGGTATAATTGCTTTTAGTAATAATGTTAATAATTGTTGATCTTTATCAGCTTCAGCAAAAATGAATATTGCTGATAGTAATATTAATAAAATTATTATTATAAGCTTTTTTAAACCATGCTTATTGTAAAAGGTAATTAAACTGTATATTAAGAAAAAACAAATAAGTATAATTGTTGCAGAAGAAAGTGCATAGAAAATAAAGTTAAAAACATTTTCTGTTGTTGTAACAGATTTAAGATCATCTCTAACGAATATTTCTACGGTAGGGTTTTTTAGCGTGAATAAATCTACAGGAAACAAACCCTGAGATAAATTTGAATAACCTGTAAGAGAACCAAACATTAAATAGAATAGTAATGATATTACAATAATTATTATTGTTGATAGAAGTAAGTTATTAAATGGAAAACTCTTTAAATACTTTTTAATATTTCTTTTTGAAAATATCGATTTAGTAAAATCGAAATCTTTCAAGGGTGTAAAAAATATAAAAAACAATAACCCCCCTAAGCTTGTTATGAAGAAATCTTGTTTAACAAGTAAATTAATTGAACAGATTAAAACAGCTAAATAAAAGAAAACATTATTGTTAGAATTATTATATTGTAACAGTAACAGGACCATAAGAGTAACTAACAAGCTTCCTATAACAGCACCATAAGAGTATGGTAATATGTAAGAAAACACCAGAGTGTTAAAAAATGCAAGTTGAATCAGAAATAAAATTGATACTACGCAGCTATTAAATTTATTTAATAATATTCTGGCAAGTAAATATAATACAAAACTATATATAAGAGTTAAAAATAAGCCAGTATAATAAAATAATGATAATTTAAAACCAAAAATACTTATTAAAAATGCAAATAAATATGGTATCAGTGGACTGTAAAAATAAAATATATCTTTATATAAAATATTGCCTTTAGTTATTAATAGAGGTACAATAAGTTCTCTAGGGTTGTCAAATAATAATAAATCACCCCATTTATGCCATGAAGCAATGGCTAATAACAAAAAAGTTATGAAAATAAAGAAAAAAGAGTATTTTTCTTCATTGGCTATATTTAACAATTTGTTTTTAATATTTGATGCAAATTCAATTTTCATAAAATATTTTATTTAAGGTTCTTTTTTTAATTTATTACGTTTAATTTTAAAAATGTCAATTTTCAATTGTTTGTTATCATTAGAATCAGTCTTAAATGTTTTAATACGTGAATAATTAGATAAGACATAGTAATAGATATCTTTATAATAATATTTAGAGCCAAATTGATATTGTGAATATTTATTTTGTGCTAGTTTTTTCAGCCTTCTTTTGTCGTTTGATATCAAAATAAACTCGGGTTTATTATTTCTAATATCTTCAATAATAGAATATTCTTCATTGACAGTTGTTGTAGTTCCGGGAACCAGGTAATAGTATTTGCTAGCTGGTAGTCTTTCAGATAATAAGTAGATTAAAAGGTGTCTTGGATAAACAAGAATAGTGTCTTTTTTAGTAGTATTAGTTTTTATATATTCTGCCACCTTTTTAATAGTTTTATACTCAATTAATCTTTCATTGGACGTATACTTACTTCCAATGTCTGTTGTAATTAAGCAATTCTTAAAATTATGTAATCCGCTTGCAAATAATAAGTATACTAATATCAATAATATGAAAAATACTCTTGTAGAATATTTAAGAGTGCTTATATTGAGTGAAAATATTTTATTTAAAGAATAAGGTATAAGTTTATAAACTAAATAAACAAATAATATTAAGCTAACAGGTAAATAGTAAAATGAATAAAAGTCTAAATAAAGGCAATAGAACATACGATAATTTAAAAGGAATGCTACAAAAGCAAGAAATAATATTTGATTGCTGGATTCTTTTTTAATGTTAATAATGCAGTAAAAAAGCAGTATGATTAACCATAAATTTATTCCACTATAAATATATACAAAGCTAAAAAGTATTGTATTTAGAAGGTTAAGTAAAAGATCTGGTATTGATATAGCAAAAGATAATAAAAGTATCAATATAATTAATATAGATAATGCTGATATAATAGTTTTTTTAAGTCTATGCTTATTGTAAAAATCAATAGAAAAAGCAATTAAATATGTTAAGATAAAAATAATAGCTGCTGATAGTAATGCACTTACAATAAAAATAATAATATTATCAACTGTTGCAACTGATTTTAGATCATCTCTTACAAATATTTCTACAGACGGGTTTTTTAGAGTTAGTAATTCGAAAGGGAATATGCCCTTAATGATATTTTGATAGCCGGCTTTAAAACCTAGAATGCTATAAACTATTGCTGGAGGTATAAAAATCATACCAAGTGATGATAAAAAGTCTTTGATTGGCATGTAGGAAAAGTATTTGTTGATGACAAGCTTTAAATTAACTTTTTTTTCAAAACTTATAATTTTTAATGGGGTAATAAAAATATAAAAAATAAATGAAATCAGGCCTGTAAAAAAGAAATCCTGTTTGACTAAAAGATTAAGCATACAGCAGAAAGCAGCAATATAGAGAAATATTCTGTTATTACTGTTAAAATGTTTTAAAAGAAATATTGTTTGTAGACAAACAAGTAAACTCCCTATTACTGCACCATAAGAATAAGGTAATATATATGAAAATAACCCGGTGCTGAAGAAAACAAGTTGTATTATAAATAATAAGCTTACAATGGTTGAGTTAAATTTATCAAGAAACATTCTGGCAAGAAAATAAAGGCAAAAAGAATAAATTAAACTTATAAAGATTCCTGAAATATAAAATAAATGTAGTTTAAACCCAAAAATAATAATAAATAATGAGAAAATATATGGTAACAGAGGGCCATAAAAGTAATATATATCTTTATAAAGCCATTTACCCTGTGTAATTAAATAGGGTACAGTGAGTTCTCTGGCATTATCAAAGAATATTAATTCACCCCATTTAAACCAAGTTATATGGCACATGAATGCAAAAACTAGAATTATTATTATAATTCCGTATTTTTCTTCTAAAACAGCTGATTTAATCCTGTCTATGTCAAATAAGTTACTAAAAATACTCATAATACATTAATTTTCTATAAAAGTTTTAATAAGTTCAATTTAATTTTTTAGTATAAAAGATCTTTGCATAACTGATAAATTCATAGAAGTTTAAGATTAAGAACAAGTAAAGTGAGGGTTTAAAGAACTTTATAGTTGTCCTTTAAGCCCGACTATATTTCTCTATCATATTTGTTATGTTGAGAATTTATACTGTTATACATAAGTATTTATAAATTGACTTTTCATTATTAATAATAGTTATTGATAACAAATTAAAAGCATAAATATAATACAAAAAAATATAAATAAAAATTGAATAAAAAATAAAAAATGCATTTTAACTTAATATATTATAAAATAATTAATTAACTTGTTTGTTAGAATAAGTTTTAAGAAATTAACTTGTTTAATTTTTCAAACTATTCTTGAAGATACTTAAATTAGTTATTTTTTCACAATTATATGAGTAAGTATAACTGTGCATAAACACATTAAAGAGAATATATCCCGGGTAATGTTAAATGTCAGGGATGACAAGAAAAAATCAAACTAAAACACTGTTTTAGTTTCATATATCTTTATTATATAGGGTGATAAATAAAATATATTAATTTGTAAAATTAAATAAGTGCAAAAATTTATATAAAAAAAATTTATATTTTATTGCCTTATAAAATATAATTATTCGAATTGACCCTAAAGTATAATTGAACATCAACTATATTTGAACTAACGTAATAACTAAAATTAGGACTTTTTAAAAAATTTTTTAAAAGTAAAAACAGTCAAATAGCTCAAATGTAAAGATACAAGTTATCAATATCTTAAAATCAATGTAATTAGATAATAAAAGGAAGTGCTTTATGAGGAGTATTAGAAGGAACATACTTAAGCGTTTTAAAAATGCTGCAAAATTTGACATTACAAAAATTATTTCCTGTTTGGCTATAGCTTCAACATTATCATTAGTGCCTGTTTATGCCCAACAAATACAGGTAGATGGGAATACTGTCACAAATTTAACAACAAATATAAATACAACAACCGTTACAACAGGAACAATTAAAGGTTCGAATGCTTTTAATTCATTTTTAAAATTTAATGTTGATACGGGTAAAATAGTTAATCTGGTTGTACCTGATAGCTGTAGTGGTTTAATAAACCTTGTTCACAACGAAGCATCTCAGATTAAAGGTATTTTAAATTCAATTCAAAGTGGTAAAATAGGTGGTAATATATTTCTTGTAAATCCTCATGGCATAACAGTTGGCCCTCAAGGCGTCATAAATGTAGGAAGTTTAACAGCTGTCACTCCAACAGTTGGTTATATGAACAGTTTTTTCGATACTCCCGGCAATCCTAATTCAGCTGCATTAGTAAGTTTGCTAAATGGAACAGTTCCAGTTAATTCTGGGGCGCAATTTGTTAATGATGGTACTATTAATGCAATTGAAAACGTTAAAATTGATACCGGAAGCATGTATAATTCCGGAGAAATCTATAGTGGCGCAGTATTTCAGGAAAACGATATTCAACTTGGTGATGTAGTTAACCTGAATACTCTGAAAAATGGTGCAGAGATTGCTGTAAACAACGGTGAAATAGAAATAAGTGTTGCAAACGACTTTATTAACAGCGGTTTAATGGTTGCAGATGGCGGAAATGATTTAAAAGCCGGAAATATACACGTTACTGCAGGTAATAATATAGAATTAAATGATGGCACAATGATTAGTGCTAAAGGTAAAGGTGAAAATTCTGACGGTGGTAATATATATTTCTTTGCTGATAATGATGCATTTTTTAAAAATGGTGCAGTTATAGATGTTAGAGGTGGAGAGATATCCGGTGATGGCGGTTTTGCGGAATTCAGTGCTGCCAATTTGATAGACCTGTCTGGTGGTCTTTTCAGGGCCAAAGCTTATGACGGTGAAATGGGTAACATTTTAATTGACCCGACGGAAATAATTATTAATGGTGATGTTAATGGTAACCAGTTTTCAGATGGTGGTAATATTACAGTTACAGCTGGTGGATCTATTACTGTTGCGACGAATGTTATTATGTCTAGCAGAGACCTGACAGATGTTAATACTGAGGATCATTTAACTGCATTATCACAGGGTGATTCTGGTAATATTAGTCTAACAGCACCCACAATATGGATTAACTATAACGCACAGATTATATCATTTGCTAATAATGGTTATAATTCAGGTAACATAACTATTGACGGAAGTAATGAAATCAATACAGAACATAACATATTAAAAGGTGGAGATATTGATTTTACAGGTAACTGGTTTGAAATAAGAAATAGTACTCACTTTATTTCAGATAATAATGTAACTGTTGATCCGGCATCATATTTGTTATTTGAAGCACAGGTTGATGCTGCAGGCACATTAACTCTTAATGGTGGAGATATACTTAATCAGGGTGTAGAATTTTTACGTGATAGTGAAAATTATATTAATACTGGAAGCTTAGTCTCTGACTTTTTGACACAGGATGCACCATTTACACTAGTTTCTAACAATTATATTGGTGTTGGCAACCTTGACAATGTCAATATTGGTGGTAATCCACTGAATCCAACAAGCATTGACATTACTTCTAATTTTAATTCTATTAGTATCTCAGGGGCAATTACAACACCAGGTGACGTAAATATAACTACTAATTCAAATCATATATATATTGAAGATCAATTAAACCTTGTTTCAGGTTCAAATATAAACTTAAACTCGTCAGATTCAGTTAGTACACACTCAAATACAAGATTATATGCCGCAGGAAATCTTAATATTAGCGGCAATAATGTATCAATAAATGGTGATAATCCTAACCTGGTGTATTTAAATGCTGATGGTGATATAAATATACACGGTAATAGCTGGAGCACCTTTGAAGACTGTAATTTATATTCTGGTGGCAGTACATTTATTACATCGAATAACAGGGTTTATGTTAATAATGGTGCAACATTTGATACTACAAATAATTTAACACTTGATCCTGATGAGGATCTATATGTTGTTGGTGGTAATTTTAATGTAGGTGGAACGTTTAATTTTTATAGCGGTGATCTTACAACTTACGGTCTTGGTTTCTATCCGCAGTCTGTTGATGCAAATGCAATAAATTCTGACTTTATCACTAATAATGCAGACCTCAACATTGTAGGTGCTGACAGTATAACTGTCGGTAATTTTGATCATTTTTATGTTGGTGGTTCACCATTAAATCTTCCAAATATTTATGTTCAATCAGGTGGATATGCTTCACTAAATGGAGATGTGACAGTACCAGGAAATATAACCCTGGAAGGCACTGGAGCGGGTGTTAATAATTCTTCAAATATTTATGCTGGTGGTGATTTAAATATAACTGGAACAAATTGGGATGCCTATATATATAGTAATGCAAATGTGAATGCTGATGGAATAATAAATCTTTCCGCTAATAGTGGTACTGCTTATATTTATGATTACGCTAATGTAACTGGTGTTGGTGGAGTTAATTTATCATCAACAACAGGTCGGGTAGATTTATACCAGTATTCACAGGTTTATAGTAATTATGACCTTACGTTAACATCAGGAAGCAACACAAACCTCTATGAAGGTGCAGTAATAGATGTAGGACAGGATTTCTTAATAAATAGTGCTGGTAATATTACTGCAAACCACTATCAAACATTTAACGCAGGAAGGGACATTATTTTTAATGCGAACAATGCGAATGTTCCTTTCGGTTATCAGTCTAATGTAACTGCAGGTAGAGACATTATTGCTGTTGCAAATAATAGTCATACGTCTGTTGTTCAAGAATCAACTGTTAATGCTGGTAATGACATAATAATAAATGCACCGAATTCATATGCATATATTGGTGATCACAGCCACTTTAATGCTGGCGGTAATATAGAAATAAACGGTGGTACAATTGTTTATGTTTATAGTGACACTTGTTTAGATGCATATAATGTAACTATTGACGCTGGTGATTTCCTTAAATTTGAAAATTCCAGTATTGTTGCTGATAATTTACTGACAATTAATAGTGGAAATATAGCTGATTATGGTTTATATTTCTTTCCATCATCTGGAACTATTGAGGCAGGAAGTCTGTCTTCTGATTTCTTGCAACAAGATGCGCCTATCGATATAACAACCTCAAATCAAATATTTTTAGCCAATACAGATCATGTTTACATTGGCGGGGCTCCGTTAAACCCTACTTACATTTCTTTAGAGTCTACAGGCAATGAAATTTATCTTTATGGTGATGTTTCAACACCTGGCAATATAGATGTAATAAGTACTAACGGTTCAATTGTTTCTGAATATAGTAATATTTATGCTGGTGGAAATATTAATATTGAAAGTAGTGGTTCTTATGCATATCTTTTGAACTATGTGAACGCAACAGCAGTAGGCGATATAACCCTTACTTCAAATAATTTATATGCACAGTCTCATCAATATGTAACAATAGATGCCGGAGGAGATATTAACTTTATTAGTAATAACTCTTATGCCAATACAGGATTTCAGAATACTATTAATGCTGGTGGAAGTTTAAATATATTTGCAGGTGGCTTTGGCTCTCATGCTTCTATTGGTAATTACAATACGGTTACGGTAGACGGTGATATTAATGTTAATTCTAACAATCTTGTCATAATTGATAATTATACCGAACTTAATGCTTTAGGCAGTGTTAATGTTAATGCACCAAATTCAGATGCTTATATTTATGCCAGCACTGAAATTAACGCCGGCCAGGATATAAGTTTAACTGGAGCTAATAATGCATTAATTGAAAATTATGTTACTTTAAATGCCGGCAATGACATAACATTAAGTGGTAATTATGTAACTACATATAATAATGTTGTACTTGATGCTGATCATGATGTGTCATTATTGCCAAACACTAGGCTAAATGTTGAAAATTCCAGTATCTATGCTGATAATCTTTTAACAATTAATAGTGGAGATTTGTTAAATAACGGTATTAAATTTATACCTGCTGCAGCTACAGTAGATGCAGGGTTTTTAAGTTCAGACTTTATGGCTCCAAACTCACCGATAAATATTACAAGTTTTTCAGATATTTATATAGGTAATTTAGATCACGTTTATGTGGGAGGAAATTTACTTAATCCTACCAGCATAACTTTAAATTCAATAAACAATTCTGTTTATCTTTCTGGTGACAATACAATTTCAGGTGATGTAAATCTGACTGGAGGCAATAGTGCACATATTCTTCATAATGCAAATATAAATGCAAATAATATCAACTTAACATCTATTGTTAATGAAGCTTATATTAATTACGATGCTATAGTTTATGCTACGGGTGATATTACATTAGATGGTAATAGTGCTGCTGTAATTAATTCTAATGCCAGCGTTACTTCTGATGGTTTAATAACACTAACAAGTTCTGGCACATCTCAAACTAGTAACAATTCTATAGTGTATTCAGCTGACGATATAAACATTGATGGAAGTACAATATATATTTATGGTGCTTTAACTTCTGATAACAATATAAATATTGCTGCTACTGGCACAACTTATATAAATTCAAATTATAACATTGATGCAACTCAGGATTTAACTGTAACAGGTAATTACGTTGTTGTTTATAATAATTCAACCTTAATAGGAAATAATGTAATAATAAATCCTGTTAATCGCCTTCAATTTTATGGTAGCGTATATGCTACTGATCAATTAACAGTTAATACAGGTAATCTTGACCTGAATGGGGTTTATTTTGTTCCAAGGCAGGGTTCTGTTGAAACCGGAACAATGGTATCTGACTTTTTATCTCAACCTGATACTGATTTAAATATATTTAGCACTAACGGACAACTTGAAATTGGTAACCTTGACTATGTTTATATTGGAGGTAATCAACTTAACCCTACAAATATAGATTTATCTGCCCCCAATGTAATTCTTAGAGGTCAGAATACAACACCCGGAAATATAACATTAACCAGTTCATCAGGCAATGCTTATATTGATTCCAATTCAGTTATTGATGCAGGTGGTTATATTGATATAACAGCTGCAAGCTATGCTTATATAGGTTCATCTTCACAAGTAGATGCCACTGGAGACATTAATATTTATTCTCAAAATAGTACTGCTGGCATTTATGGTTCTTCAACAGTAAACTCTGATGGAAGTATATATTTGAAATCAGACCTTGGTCAAACAAGAATAGATAATAGTGCTAATGTTACTGCTGCCGGAGATATAATACTTGACTCAACCATTACAGGAGGAGATTCAATTGTAAACAATTATGCTAATTTAACAGCCGGAAATGACATAATGATACTACCTGGTGTAAATCATAATGCTTATATATATCCTTATGCAAATTTGAATGCAGGTAACGACATTTTAGTTATAGCTAATGGAGGTTCTGTATACGCTTATAATGATACTGATTTTATTGCAGGTAATAATATAGAACTGAGTGCAAACTATGTAAGTGTTAGAAACAATGCATTTTTAGATGCTGGTAACAATGTAACCTTGAATCCTGTTAATGAACTTTATTTTGATAATGCAAGTGTAAATGCAACAAATCAGTTTAGTATTTATTCAGGAGACCTGGCCAATTATAACTTTAGATTTATCGCTCAACCCGGAACAATTGAAGCTGGCAGCCTTGATTCTGATTTTTTGGTTCAAAATGGTATAATGACAATTAATTCTTCTCAAAATGTTTCTCTGGGTAACCTCGATTATATATTCATTGGAGGAACAGCATTAAACCCAACAGGTCTTAATATTAATGCTAATAATGTTTACCTGTATGGTGAAAATTCTATTTCAGGAGATATAAACCTTAATGCAACTAATGAAGCAACTTTTTATGATGAATCAACAACAACCGCCACAGGTGATATTTTTGCAACAGCTCCTGAAGTATATGTTTCAGGTTCAGAAGTATATGCAAATAATATAGACCTATCTGGAGATCGCATTTATATTGGTGATGGCAGTTATGATAACTATATCGAGGCAACAAATAACATAACTATAGCTCCTGCTGATTATTTATACGTAGATAAAGGAAGTATAACAGCTGGAAATACGTTAGATATTTCAGGCGGTGATATATTAAATGAAGGTATATATTTTATTCCTTCAGATCAGTCAATTCATACACAAAACCTGATTTCAGATTTCTTTACTGCTAATGGGCCGATAAATATTGTAAGTAATGTTGATATTCAATTTGGTAACCTTGATCATATTTATATTGGAGGAATTCCTATTAATGTTACCGGAATTTCTTTAACCTCTAACGGAAATTCTGTTTATTTAAGAGGTGATAATACTGTAAATGGAAATGTTGATCTGCTGGCTACATATCAAAGCAATATTTATCAAAGTAATTTAAATGTAACTGGAGATGTTACAGTTCAGGGGGTTAATAATTCAGGCTGGAATTACGCTTCTATTCAATACTCAAATTTAAATGTTGATGGAAACATAAATATTATTTCTGACGCAACATCTTCAGCTTACGCTTATATACTTTATTCTACAATTGGTGTAACCGGTGATATTAATATTCTAGCTCAAAATGGTTCTTATACTCAGGCTTACATATCATCCT
>JBFMGH010000297.1:0-6197 GCA_040752795.1 Cyanobacteriota bacterium | reverse complement strand
ATTGAATGAAGTTGAAACTCTTTATAAAAATAATAAGATTAATATTGAAACGTATGAGGAAAGAAAAAAGACTCTTGAAGAACAAATTAAAATTCTTTCACCAGCTAATGAGGAATAGTAATTAATAATAAAAGTGGAGTAGTAAATGAAAATCAAAAAAATATTTAAAGTTGCTTTCATAACATTAGTAGTTGGCAGCATTTCAACTCTATTAGCTAATATCGATTTTAAGATTTTTTCGCAAAATTCAACTCCTCCTGAAAATGGACAATCTATGAGAACCTGCTATACTCCTGTGCCCCTTGATTTAAAACAAGTTCAGGAACTTCAAGAACTTCAAGAACAGATGGAAAAGATCGAAAACCTATATAAACAGAAAAAAATAAATCAAAAAACTTATGAAGAAAGAAAAAGTGATCTTCAAAAACAAATTAATGATATAAATTTCCCTAAGCCGTAAAAGATTGGGGTTAAATGTTTTAATTTTGAAGCTCTATATCTGTAATTCTTAATTTTGATATTTTAATACCTGCCTGCGATATTGCTATATTCAATCTTTTTTGAAGCTCTTTGCTCTGTTCAATTAAAAATTTATTAGTTTTGTTATAGGTTACTTCTGATATCAGGTCAACAAGTGTATGTAATATGAGAGTTTTTAATGTAGCATCAAGATTATTGAGATCAGCTGAGGCTTTTTCTGGCTCAATAACCTGATAGTTGCATACTAATTTAATTCTGATGACCCTGTCATCTTTGGTTTTAATCGATTGAAAACTTAAATCGTATTTCTGCTCAGAAGTGTTAACAATAGTTATTTTATCAAAAACTGGCCATATAAAAGTGATTCCTGGTAAAGCAATTCTGTGAAATCTTCCAAGCCTGACAATAACTCCTGCAGTATTTTCTTCAATTTTTTTTATTGAACTCAATGCAGCCGGAACTAATATAAGTAAATAGAGTATAGTGCAAGTTATAATGCCATCCATAAAGTTAACCTTCGAGAAATTACAGCTTTAATCTATTGTAAGTTAAACTCGATTTTTTTTTAATTTTAAGTTAATCTTATTAATCAATTATTTATATAGATGTGGACATAATTAAAGTGAAACAATTTAATAAAACAATTATTTATTTACTGCTTGCCCTTGCTTCTATTTATGGAAATTTATATTCTTCTAAAGTTTTTGGCCTTGATCCTGAAAGTACAAATATTGATTCAAAACCTATGCCAAAAGGTGTTACCTGTTATCTTGTTGGCCCTGACCCTATTAAAGCGAACGATATAAAAGATTTAGAACATTCTCTTGATATCCTTGAAAAATTATATACAGATGGCAAGCTCACTAAAGAGGTTTATTTAATTAGAAAAAAAGAGATTGAAGAGCAATTAAAGAATCGTGAAGATCTGAAAGAATCAAAACCTGAAACGAATAATTCTTTTGAAGAAGGAATAGATGAAGAAAAGTAAATTAATAATAACAATATTTGTGTGCTATCTGACTGTTTATAGCCTGAATGTGGCTGTGGCTCAACCATCTCTTAAAGATATTGAAAAGGCCATTTTAACGCTTGAATCATTGTATAAAAATAATTTGATAACACAGAATGATTATCTGCCCAGAAAAAAGAAATTAATAAAAGCAATAATGGAATATGAAGAGCTGCCATTTGCGGTTGAAGAAGTTGATTATAATATTTATGAAAAACTAAGAATAATGCCATCAAGCAAAAGGATCTAGAGGTTAAATATGATAAATAAATATTTAAGCATTTTATTAGCAGGCTTTTTCGCTTTAACAGGGCTTCAGGGGGTAGCCGAAGATGATTCTGCACCGCCGCCTTCTGATAACATAGAAACACCAACCTGTTATTCTGTTGTTTTTATTGATAAAAATAAAAACCCTAAAGAGTATCTACAGCAGTCTTTAGGACTTCTTGAAATTCAGTTTAAACAAAATAACATAACCGAAGAAGTTTATCAAATAAGAAAAAAAGAAATATTAGATCAGTTAAATAATTTAGCTGAATAATATATGAGGTTACAAATAATGAAACTATTTAAACCACTTATCATGCTTATATTTCCTTTGTTATATACAGTTTTGTCAATAAATTTATCTGGGTCGCAGCAAATAATTGCCGCTGATAAGCATTCAGGAAACAAGGACCTGATTAACAATAAAGAAGTAATAATGTGTTATAGATCTGCAGCCATACCGCCAAAAGCTAATACTATTGAATCTATTAAAAAAGACCTGGAGTCTAATGAAAAACTGTATAAAGAAGGTACAATTAATCAGCAAACTTATGAAACAAGAAAAAAAGATCTTTCAGAGCAATTAAAATCAATAGAAAAAAATAATAAATAAGGATACGATAAAAAATGGTTTTATTTAAAAAGAAAACAATACTATTGTTTTCAATGGTTTTAACGGTAATAACTTTTATAAGCCAGAATAATACAAATATACTGGCAAAAGGGAAATTGATAAAATCAGAGAAGCTCACCAGTGAAGATGTAGTAAAATGTTATATGAGAAAAGAACTTTCGGTATATGAAAAATCACTACAAGATGTTGAAAGAGAACTTGAAATATTAGAAAAGCAATTCAATGAAGGCTCAATTAATAAACAAGTTTACGAAACAAGAAAAAAAGATTTAGAAAAGCAAATCTCCTTGCTCAAAAATAATACTATCAAAAATAAAGATATTGAATTTCAAGAAAATTTAAACTATGAAGATGAACTGAAAAATATTAAAATTGATGATAATGTAGATATAATTGAAGATTAAGCACCAAGAGAATTTATTTTACCAGAATATTAAATAATGATCTTTTGTTAATGCTATACTTTTTAGTATTAAAGGATTTTGCTTTTCAGGAGAAAAAAATGTATTTTCCATCAGTGAGGTCAAGAAGACTTCGAAAAAGTGAATCAATGAGACGTCTGGTAAGAGAAACCAGACTTTCTGTTGACAATCTGGTATACCCAATGTTTATTTCTGAAGGTAAAAATAAAAAAACAGAAATTAATTCAATGCCGGGTATTTATAGACAAACAATTGATAATGCTTTGCACGAAGTAGAAGAAGTAGTTAGTCTTGGTATACCAGCAATATGTCTTTTTGGTATTCCTGATGGTAAAGATCCTGAAGCATCATCAGCTTTTGATATTGATGGAGTAATTCAGGTTGCCTTAACAGAAATTAAAAAAACTTTTCCAGAATTAATTTTAATAGCTGATACTTGTTTGTGTGAATATACATCACATGGTCATTGTGGAATTGTCGTTAACAGTAAGATAGTTAATGATCCATCAATAGAGGTTCTGGGAAAGGTTGCAGTAACACAGGCACAGGCAGGGGCTGATATTATTGCCCCATCAGATATGCTTGATGGTAGAGTTGAAGCTATTAGATGGGCTCTTGATAATAGTGGATATGAACATATACCAATAATGTCTTATGCTGTTAAATATGCCAGTTCTTTTTATAGTCCTTTTAGAGAGGCTGCAAAATCCACGCCATCCTTTGGTGACAGAAAAACTTACCAGATGGATTATTCTAACTCCCGGGAGGCAGCAAAAGAAATCTATCAGGATATATCTGAAGGTGCAGATATAATTATGATTAAACCTGCCATGGCATATCTTGATATAGTTGCAATGGCCAGAGAAATAACAGAAGTTCCTATTGCAGCGTATAATGTTTCTGGTGAATATTCAATGATTAAAGCTGCTGCTGCTAAAAACTGGATAGATGAAAAGAAAATGGTTCTTGAACTTGCTACATCAATAAAAAGAGCCGGTGCAGACCTTGTATTTACATATTTTGCAAAAGATATTGCAAGATGGTTAAGTGAAAAAAATGGAACAATATAGACTCAGTTTAATTTTCTGGGAAACTACACAAAAATGTAATCTGGCCTGTTCTCATTGTAGAATGGAGACAGCCGAAGCATTAAACGAGCTTGACACAGAGCAGGCTAAATATCTGGTTGATTCAATTGCTGAATTTGCCACGCCAATTCTTGTTTTAAGTGGTGGAGAGCCTTTGGAAAGGCCCGATATTTTTGAAATAGCAACATATGCACAAAAAAATAATATTAAAACAGCAATGGCTACTAATGGAACTCTAATTGATGATAAAACAGCATTTAAAATAAAAAAATCTGGCATTAGACGGGTTTCTATTAGCATTGACTCTCCTGAAGCAAACAAGCATGATAAGTTCAGAAATACTCAGGGAGCTTTTTTAGCTGCCATGAATGGGCTAAATATACTGGTTAATAATAAAATTAGTACACAGATAAATGTAACTCTTACTAAATCTAATATAAAACAGCTTGAAAATATGATTAAGCTTTCTATAGAAAATAAAGCTGATGCGATACATCTATTTTTAGTTGTTCCTGTGGGCTGTGGAAAATATATAGATGAAGAGGAAAAGCTATCTCCTTCTGAATATGAGGCTGTGTTAAAAAAAATCTTTGATTTAAGTAAACGTTATAAAGATGAAATATTTATAAAAGTAACCTGTGCTCCTCAATATTACAGGATTCTAATGAATGAAGCCCCTCAGGAATTTGAAAAAAATGCTCGTGGAATGCAAAGAATATCTAAAGGCTGTCTGGCTGGAACAGGTGTGTGTTTTATAAGTTCTACAGGTGAAGTATACCCTTGTGGCTACTTACCAGTTAGTGCCGGAAATATTTTAAAAACTGATCTTAAAGATATATGGAAGAATTCAGAAACATTCCAGAGGTTAAGGAACACTGACAACTTGGAAGATAACTGTCGTATCTGTAATTATAATTCTGTTTGTGGTGGCTGCAGAGCAAGGGCTTATTTTTCTTCTGATGGTAATTATATGGCCTCTGATATTAATTGTATCTTAAATGGATAATTAAAAATGTTATAGCCTTTTTAAGATTGTATTACCAAGAAATAACCTGTTCAAAAGCCTTTAAATAAGTTATAAGAATCTGTTTGTGTTCTAGTTATTAAAAAATATTCTAAGTTTTGTAAAATATACCTCCTAATGGTGATGAAAAAAGCAACTTTATAGGTCATACTGTTTTAAGATATATAATTATTATTAATTAAATTTTGAGGAAGAATTACAAATATGGAGAGAGAATCTCACTTTACAAGTTCATACCCGGGCGATATGACAATGTGGATGTTTGAGGATCATCCTAGATTTGACTATCATTTAAGACAGTTTGTAAAAAGATACGAACTGGAATGCAAGAACAACAGCGACATATTAACTGAAAAAGAAAGAGATAAAAGCAAAGAACTGGTTTTATTGTAGGCTTTTATCTCTATCTATTCAATATTTAGTTTTTTTTCTGATAAATTAACTCGAAAGGGTTAATTTATTACCATGTTCACCGGGTCTAAATTAGGTCTTCCTATAGTTCTGACCAGTTCAAGCACGGTGTGCTTCATCTGGCATTTTTGAGGACTACCAGCGAAAAAGTCATTGTAAAAACATCCAGAACATCTGCAGCCTCTTTGATAGCATTCTACCGCTGCCTGAGTCCATCTTCTTACTGTTGTTGTTCTTGTTCCGTCATACGTTCTAGCTAATGATGCCAAGGTGTTACCTCCCCCACTAAACATTACCACTCTATTTCACTACGTTGCCAAAAATCCAATTTTTAATTTGTATTGTTCACTGAGCTTAAGTATTATAGTTAGCTAAATTTTTGAATGCAACAGGTTGTTGATTAAATTATTACATTACTATACATTTTGTTTAGTGAACAAATTGAATAGTAAACAGTTTGTAGTGCAGCAGGTTCTTACTATTATGATGACCTTTTTTTTAAGAACCGTCAACCAGAAACTGCTCAATTTTAAGTAAAATTAACAAACTTATTGTCTACATTCTAGTTATAACAGCTATATCAGATCAAGTTTAAATTCAAATGTTAATATAGATTTGAAAAATTAGGTAAAACAATATAATCTTCAAACATAATTTGAAAATTGATTACAGTAGATTAAATATCCAAACAAAATTTGGAAGACCCGATCTACCCAACTAAATTAACCCGATTGTTCATTCACTACGTTACCTAATATAATAAACAAATAAATGAACAACTGAAAAGAGAATATTAAGAAAATAATATAAAACTTTTCAAAAAAAATAATTTTTTTATAAAAAAACTGTGATAAATCATTTC
>JBFMGH010000296.1:0-4850 GCA_040752795.1 Cyanobacteriota bacterium | reverse complement strand
AGGTAAAAACACCCTGCCTCTATAATCTGAAATCTATAGATTACTTTCAAGAATAAGTATAGCTTTAAATTCTCTATAATCTAGAATTTATAGATTACTTTCAAGGACCTGTATAAGAACATTAAAATAGTTAAAAAAGTTCATAAATAAAGTGTAGAAGGAAAAAACAAAGAGTTCAGCTATAGCTGAACTCTTTAAAGTAATAAAATATCTTAAAAAGATGCCAGGCGTCTTTCATCCATTGTATCTTCATCCTCTAAAATTTTGAATGAGTACAATCTGGCCGGTCTTTTGGATGTACTTTTGGTATATTCGTCAAGTTCATCAAGAATATCCAGTGAAATCATTTTCTTTCTGAAGTTACGTTTATCAAGAGGTTTGTTTTGAATTATTTCATAAACCTTTTGAAGTTCAGTTAAAGTAAATTTCAATGGCAATAATTGGAAAGCGATATTAGAAAATTCAAGTTTTTCTCTTAATCTTTTAAGAGCAAACTTAATAATCATATCGTGGTCGAAAGCTAAAGGTGGAAGATTATAAACGGATTGCCATTTAAGACCTTTAATATCAATATCAGGATCATGTGACAGTTTAAGATTATGCGAACCAATTAATGCAAAGTAAGTAACAGTTATAACCCTGGCGTTAGGGTATCTATTTGGATTACTGAAACAGTATAATTGCTCTAAATAAACATTCTCAACGTGAGTACGTTCATATAAAACACGTCTGGAAGAATCTTCTAAAGTTTCAGAAATTCTTAAAAAACCACCCGGGACGGCCCACATATCTTTAAATGGTTCGTGACCTCTTTTAATTAATAAAACCATAAGTTCTTTGTTTCGAACAGTAAAAATGACGGTATCTACTGAAACCTCATTAATTTTCGTTTGTTGTTGAAGTGTTCGATTTAAATTATACACTGTAGTTCCACCGTTCTACGTCTAGTAAACAATAACCTGAGCAACCACAACTTGAACAGGTATAAAACATTTCGATTAAACTAACTGGTTTACCGCAATCAGGACAGCGGTTAACAATTTTCTTTAAACGTTTAATTGCCTTCATAACCTTCAATTTCAAAACCCCTGCTTAGATTTTTGTTAAAAAACTTTTGAAAATACTCTTATCCATGAAAATGAGTATAATAAGTATATAATAATAACATTAAGCAATAAAGAGGTTAAATGCAGGAACTGTCATGAAAAAGAAAAAATTTTGGGTGTATTTACTACTCTTTATAGTAATTACAGTACATTTGTCTCAAAATGTAAAAATAATTTCTGACGAACAGAAAATAAAAAATTACCTCTGCGAAGAAAAAAAAATCAGGATCTGATAGACCGGCAGTTAATGATAGAAATAAAAGTAATGATAGACCGGCAGTTAATGACAGAAACAAAAGCAACGATAGACCAGCAGTTAATGACAGAAATAAAAGTAACGATAGACCAGCAGTTAATGACAGAAATAAAAGTAACGATAGACCAGCAGTTAATGACAGAAATAAAAGTAACGATAGACCGGCAGTTAATGATCGACCGCAGGTTTCTGGTAGATCATAAAAGATTATGATAAATTATAAGCATCCAGAGGATAATAATATGAATAAAATTAATAAAAGTTTAATCAAAATACTTACTATGATGCTAATTTGCCTGATATTATCAACAGGTTGTCAGCAACAAAGTTCTAACCCTGATTCACAAAAAGTGAAAGAAATTCAGGATGAAATAATAGACCTGAAAGTAAGAACAGACAAAATATCTGAAGATTTTGCAACAATAAAACAGGACCTGGAAGTAATAAAACAGCACCTTGTACCATCTTATAGTGCCAAAATAGAAGAAGATACAGCTACAACAGACGTAGAGGTTACTACCAGTTCTGGGGGAAATAATACAACTGTAGATGTAGTAGTTGATGATAAAAAAACAGGAACAACATTAAAAACTGAAGTAACCGATAATAAGTCAACAAATGTTCAGACAACAAGTAGGCCTAACCCAGTAGTAACAGTTCCAGTAGAACCTAAAACAGCCCAGACAAAATCACTGCCGGGAGAACCTTCTAAACCGGCGTCAAACAAGCTTGATGAGAAATCTGACGGAACGCACCCTCCTCTTAAAACTAAATCGGGAGAAATAAAAGACCATCAATTACCAAAAGGTCAACCAGGAACTAGAATTATACCCCAGCCACAGATACCAGAACCTAAAACACCAGAGCCTAAAAGTCCTGCAACAAAATCAGATGCCCGAAATATTAATTATACTTTTTCTGATATAATGGATCACCCCTACAGGCAATATATAGGTGTCTTGGCTACTATTGGAAATATACTGGATAAACAATCAGGAACTTTTGAACCAGAGGAAATTATAACTAAAGCAGAGTTTTTAACCTGGCTTTTTAAAACTTATAATGCTTATCATAATAAAAATATTCCCATAGCCTCCTCCAGTGCATCAGTAAATGATATTTTTGATGATGTACCACCATCTCATGTAGCATATCCATACATTCAGGGCTTAGCTAATGCTGGATTATTGGTTACTTTTAACGAAGAAAGAATATTGCATCCTGATGATCCTCTTACAAGAGAAGAACTAATAGCATATATAGAATACATGATTAGAGGAGAGCCTGAATATCAATTGGCACAAATTACACCTGAGTTTTGTAAACTGTATATCAAGACCTTTGTTGAAGATGGCAAAGATATAGACCTGGATTATACGCAGATGATTTATAGAAATTTAAATGAATCTACATTTATTGACAAAACTTTTCGAATATTTCAAAAAAATATAGTAATATTAATACCAAAAAAAGCTGTAACCAGAGCACAGGCTGCAGCTAGTTTATGTTTTATAGATGGAATGTCACCAACACAACTGGGTTTTTATCTAAAGGATAATTATGAAGCTGACAAGAAGAAACTTTCTTAAATTATCACTGGCAACATGTTGTTCCTCTTCAGCGTTATATCTGTCTGAAGAAGCTCAGGCATATAAACCATCTAATATTGTTGTTGAAAAAGTCAATATTAAATTAAATAATCTTCCTGAAGATTTTGAAGATTTTAGTATAGCTCAAATATCAGATTTACATAGAAGTGAAGTAGTTGAAAACGATGTCATTAGTAAGACAATTTCAAAGGTGAATTCTTTAAAACCAGATTTAATAGTAATAACAGGTGATATAGCAAATAACCTCAATTATCTTGAAGATTGTATACCCGGGTTAAAAAACCTTTCAGCACCTGAAGGCACATATATTGTAGGAGGAAACTGGGAAAGAGCCAGAGGTATAAAAAAATCAAATAATATGATAAAGAATGCTGGTTTAAATATATTAGATAACAGGTACAAAATTATCTCTAAAGGAAAGAAAAAAATATATTTAGCAGGTGTTGATGATGATGGTGGAATAGGTAATACTTTAGAGAGTACATTTAAAAATATTAATGATAAGGCTTTAAAAATATTATTATCCCATAACCCATATATAACAGTTCATTTAAGTAAAGCAAAAAAGCCCATTGATTTAGTTCTTTCAGGTCATACACATGGTGGTCAGGTAATATACCCTTTTATAGGTGCTATAAAAGTACCCAGGGCTTTTGGAAAGGAATATATTTCAGGGTTATATAATCTTAAAAATACCAGACTATATATTAATAGGGGAATAGGAGTAGTATGTTTCCCATATAGAATAAATTGTCCACCTGAAATAACGTTATTCAAGCTTTAAAGAGTATGATTAGGGATTAGTTTAAAACATAACACATAAGTAGTCTTATTCTTTATCAAAAATATTTTTAGTAACTTTTGAATCCTGAATATTTTTATCTTTAATATGTTTAAGTAAAAGCTGAATCTCAAGAGCATATTGACCTTCGGGATCAAGTTTTAAATATAAAGTACCAACAGCAAGGGCTTCTTTATCTTTATTCATTTTTGTAAGTAATTTACACAGTAAATAATATCCTTTAGTATAAGTGGGTTGTTTTTCAACAAACTGAAAATATTCATTAAGTGCTAGTTCATAATGTTCCTGTTTTTCGAAAAGGTAGCCTAGATGCATGTGAACCCATGGGTTATCAGGGTATAAAGCAACAGCTCTTAATAAATGTTTATTTGCCTTTTTATAATCACCTTCTTCAGTCATTAAGTTGCCCAGGTTCATAAGTGAATATAAGTGGTTAGGATCTATTTTAAGAGTTTTTTTATAATATTTTATTGCAGTTTCAGTATTACCCTGTTTTTCATAAATTAATGCCAGGTTATTATATGAGTGAGAAAAGTTTTTATCTACTTTAATACATTGTTTGTAATATGAAATAGCAAGTTCTTCCTGACCTATATCTTCATAAAGTGATGCCAGATTGAAATAAAAAGCAACATTATCAGGAGAATGTTTTATACCTTCTTCATATTCACTAATAGCACTGGTAAGATCCCCTTTAATTGTATATATTCTACCGAGTCTAAAATATGCCATAGAAATGTTTGGACTAATTTCTTTAATCCAGCTAAACTCTTCTTCGGCTTTATTTAAGTAGCTTTTAGCCATTATTTGTTCATACAGGTTGTCACCAGCAGAAGACCAGAGATCATAATAAAGGCTGCCAAGCTTGAAATGAGCAATAATATTGCGAGGTTCGAGTTCAATTACTTTTAAATATTCTTTAATGGCTTTTTGGGGCTGGTTATTTGCTTCAAAATTTGATGCCATATGCATATGATAAGGTACATTATTTTTAAATTCTGTATTTAAAGGTATTGTTGGATTTATTATTCCTCCGCTAAAAAGAAGTTTATTTGTTGTAAGGGTTGGTAATTCTT
>JBFMGH010000295.1:0-2783 GCA_040752795.1 Cyanobacteriota bacterium | reverse complement strand
CTACTGGCGGTGTCTTAACTGCTACTGCATACAATGGACTAATAAATATTTCTCAATACACTGGCAGCCTACTTCTAAACACAATAACATCAGGTAACAATGTAACACTGAGTTCAGCTGGAGCCATATTTACCAACACAACATTGCCAACAATAAACATAACCGGTGCTGATATTAACCTTACAGCTGCCACAGCAATTGGTACGGTTGCTAACCCTATTGAGATTGATGCCAGCGGTGCTGTTAATGCTACTTCTCCTGATACTCATATTCACGAGAATTAGAGAATAAAAAGTAGATAAATAAGATAAACTGTTAGACTAAGAATATTTATTAAGTTTATTCTGATCCTGCCGAAAATATAACAATCAGGATAAATTTAAATGGTTTGTATGGAGATATAGAAATGCATTTCAACCACAATAAAGGACAGGAATTAATTGAGCATAGCTTAATTCTGGCAATAATTGCCGTTGTTTCAATTGCAGGATTAACAATGTTAGGTAAGAATATAAATAATTTATTTTCGGGTAGTAAAGCTAAAATAGATACTAAAACCCCTGTAAGTATATTTAGCAAGGCTATCAAAAATAATTCAGGTTCTACGGACTATGGTTACCCTACTATTCAAATACCTGATTACATATTAAATAACGCTAATTCTTTTGCCAGAGCCTACAACCCAGAATCACTATCTGTACTTGGTCTAATGTCTAATGTTCCTATAAGTCCAAGCAATCCTTTCAATACTACAAGTAGCTACTCAATTATAGCTCAATCTCCTAAAGGAGAGGATGACAACAATATTGATGATAATAATGTTGATAATAATGATTATAATGAAGATGAATTATATTTTGGAAGACAAGACTTCAATTCTGAACAAGGTGAACCATATTTAATCGATCATTATTACAATGAAAACAAGATAAAACCTGATGAGTTAACGCCTTCTAATGCTGCAGTACTTAACGATAAAATTTTAGAAGAAGAATTAGCATTGTTTGATCAACAAATAAAGGTACTTATTAAATCTCCATACAAATACAGTCTTTATACTCAGGCTGAATTAAATCAAATAAAAGAAGCAATAAACTTTGAGTTACAATTATTAAATAGCTCTGTAAGCCCTGTTGTACAACTTGCAGGTAATGGATTTGCCAAAGAATTTTATAATCAGGCAATAACAGTTATTGATAATCTAATAGAACATGAAGGCTATCGAAACGGTTCTAACTTTGGGATGTACACGGTAGACAATCCTGGAACGAGCCCTTATGACATTGTTTATTATAACTACTATTCTGGTGAAAAAGATGACTTACAACAACAACTTATAACAATACAAGACCAAATAGCTGAATTGCAAAATCAAATAGATAACTATCAGGAACCTGAAACTTCTCAGAATAGTAATATATTCAATAATATATTTAATCAGCAAAATAATAATCAAAGTGAATCTAGCACCTTAGATAATCTTAATTCACAGCTTAGTGAAGCTGAAGCAGAACAAGATAGTATTGTTACAAAATTAGTTAACGTTGAAATGGAGCTAAAAAAGTACGGTGAATAATTAATAACTCAATTAAATAATTCAATATAATTTCTTGGAGTGGATGTATGACAAATAAAAAAATGTTAAAAGGTAATAAATTTAAAAATTTTGCTTTCAGCATTTCAAAAATAATACCAACTATAGCTTTAGCATATACAATATCTTTTATGCCTGTATATTCTCAGGAAATAATACCTGATGGTAATACCAATACAATACTAAACTACAATTCTGGTTCAACTAATATATCAACAACAACTATAAAAGGTAATAATGCATTTAATTCATTTGAAAAATTTAATGTTAATTTGAATAACACTGTTAATCTACACGTACCATCTTCTTCCGAGAATTTAATCAATTTAATCCACTCAGAACACTCAAATATAAATGGTATTTTAAACTCAATAAAAGATAATAAAGTTGGTGGAAACATATTTATAGTCAACCCCTATGGGGTTACAGTAGGGCCACAAGGGGTTATTAATGTTGGAAGTCTTACAATTTCAACACCAACGACTGATTATATGAATAAGTTTTTTGATTCTCCTGGAAATCCTAATAATGATTCTGTAATAAACCTTCTTGAAGGTAAATCACCAGTAAATCCTGATGCAAATATATTTATTAATGGAGCTATTAAAGCAATTAATAATGTGCAATTAGATTCAGGAAATATAGTTAATACCGGAAATATTTCTACTGGTAATAATTTTGATGAGTTAAGCATAAATGATCTTGTTAATGTAAATGACCTTAAAACTGGTGATGTAATAAATAACAATGGTAATAATATTACCATTAAAGCAAAAAACGATTTTACCAACCTGGGAAATATTTTAGCAGACGGGAATAATAATATTAATGCAGGTGATATAAGTATAACAGCAGATAATAATATCTATCTTGAGCCTGACAGTTATATCAGTGCAAAAGGTAATGGCATTAATTCTAATGCAGGTAATATTTTTATTTACGCAAATAAGACTTCTAAATTTGAAGATGGCTCATATATAGATGTTTCTGGAGGAACTATATCAGGAGATGCTGGTCACATAGAATTAAGTGCTACAGATAGTGTTGAGTTAAACGGTGGTCTTTTTAAAGCCACAGCTACAAACGGAAATAATGGTAGTGTTTTAATTGATCCAGAAAATCTGTTTTTAACTCAAAACTTTTACACAGATGGTGCTGATTACACTTTCGAAGGAACTAATTCTGTATT
>JBFMGH010000294.1:0-4780 GCA_040752795.1 Cyanobacteriota bacterium | reverse complement strand
TTTTCGGTGCGCAGCACCGAAAAACACCCTGTAGTAAATTTAAAGCATATATAGTTTACTTACGTGGATTGGTATAACTGAAATTCTTTAGGGTGTTTTAATCGCCATTATTCTTTTTAATTCCTGTTTAATTAGTTCATCAACTATAAATAGACAGGAAGTATTTATGTATAATTAAAGTATTATTGATATAATGTTAACAAATAGGCTTCAAATGCATATAATAAGGATATGTTGATTATGGCAGATGAAAAGACCGGTCTGGATAATGATTTTAAAATAATAATAATAATTTTAGCAGTTATTGTAATCAGTATTTTGCTAATTATTCTTTCGTGTGGTGTATCAGGATATTTAATGTATAAGCCTGCTATGTCTTCATTTTATTATTCTCAGGGCGTTTCTTATAAAGCAAAAGGCTGGATATATAAATCAAAAAGTGCTTTAAATAAAGCAATAAAAATTGACCCTGATGGAGAAATGGGAAAAAAGGCTGCACTGTTTTTAAAAATAAGATTACCTAAATCTGATAATATTAAACAGGAAGCAATACAAAAAAATATATATGGATATAATCTTGATGTACAGAAAAATTATAAAGAAGCAATAGTTCAATTCGAAGAAGCAATTGAAATATCTCCTGATTTTGAATGGCCTTATAGTAATATGGCAAGGACATACACAACATTAAAAGAATATGATAAAGCTATACCTCTTTTTGAAAAAGCTATTGATCTTAATCCTGATTATGTAAATGCCTATTTGAATCTCGGTTATCTTTACTGGAAAAGGGGATATGAGTATCAAAAAAGTGCAGAATATGATTTAGCATTAATTGATTATGAAAACGCTCTGGATAAATATTCCAAAGGTTTATCTTTAAACCCGGATGATTCTGGTATCCAAGAAGATGTAATGGAAATAAAAGAAAACATTTGCTATATAAAAAACAAATCATTAAAAAGAAATTGATAATACTATTTTGTGATTAATTAACTTGTAACATTCATAAATTTCTCACATTTATAGAAAGGTTGTTTATACTGTTATGGTTAGCAAGCAAAAACAACTGGCAGTCTTTCTCTCTAATGCTGATTTGTGAATAATTTTGTTTAACCCGGTTAATTCGTGAATTTGTTACAAACTCTCAAGGCTCAAGTAATGACTTAAGTTAAAGATTTATGCATTTAACACACTGTAAATATTTAACAGTGACCAGGCTTTAGAGGATCGGGCACAAAAGGCCCGCTCTGCGGGCTTTTTGTGCCCTCGGCAAAGATCTATTTCCGAAACTTTGTGAATAATCCGGGTTAAAATTAATTGGTATGAATATGAAAAAAATACAATTAACGAATTTATCAAATATTTCAGATACCCTTTTTATTTCATTGTTAGGAAGAGCAATTGCAGCAGAAAGGTTTCCGGAATTGGGTTTTGTTGACCCTTATGCTGAAGAAATTGTTAAAAGGATTGACTTTAATTTTAATCAATTCATTAAAGATAATGAAGCAATGAAAGCTTCAGCATTAAGGGCAAAATTATTTGATGGTATAGTTATAGAATTTTTTAAACGAAACCCGGAAGGCCTTGCTATTCAACTTGGTAGTGGTTTGTGTTCAAGGTTTAAAAGGGTAGATAATGGAAAATTAAAATGGGTTGATCTTGATTTACCTGAAGTTATTGAGCTAAAAAAACAATTTGTTCCAGAAAATGATAGATTCAAATATCTAGCTTTTTCGGTTCTTGATTACCAATGGTTGGAAAAGATTGATATTATACCTGATACCCCGGTTATAATAATTGCTGAAGGGTTGTTGATATATTTAAAACAGGAAGATGTAAACTGCTTATTGAAATCTATATGTGATAAATTTATCCATTTCTCAGCTGATGTTGAGCTGGTTTTCGATGCTTTTCACAGGTTGATGGTAAATAGATATATTCAAAAGTTGCAAAAATCTGTTAGAAAAACAGGTGCCAAGTTTCAATGGGGTATTTATAATCTGGAGGAGATTATTTCATCTCATAAAAAGTTAATATTAATTGCTGATCTAGAACTAATAAAACATATCAGGTTGAGATTAAATATAATTTCCCGGCTATTTAATGTTTTATCTTCTGGTCAAAAACTTTATAGAATATTGCATTTTAAAGTGGAAAATAATTCAAATTAATGAGACATAACTAACTTTTTTTCTTATCATTATTGCTAATTTTTGACTTTCTTAGCTTATTTAAAACTTCAACAGCATCTTTAAACGTTTTTATTCTGGGGTCTGTTACTCTATTATTTTTGGAATCTTTTTTATTATCACTAAAGGAAGAATTAGAATCAACAAAATCACGTCCAAGTGAATAATCATATAACATTTAAAATCTCCTGCGTTCTCGCTCAAATGGTTGATATCTTTATAGTTTATTGTTGTATTTATTGTGGGGAATATTTAAATATAATTTCAAATATATAAAAAAATGCTATGAGGTTAGTGTGTTTGTTACAATATTTAACAAGGGTAGGTTTTTTAAACAAAGTGTTAAGCCCGAAAAAACAATAAATAAAGCTGTTACCTAAAAGGGGTTGCCTTAAGCACCACGCATTACTTATAAATCAGTAATTAGAACTTTATTCTTTCCCTTTTTTTCCAATGAAAGTTTGTTATACTGATCCTTGAAAGTAATTTATAGATTCCAGATTATTGATAAAATAATATAAAGCCATATATCGTTTACTTCCGTGGATTAGTATATATGAATCTTTTTGTATCATTTGAAGGGTAAAATGATTAATTTAGCTTTATAAAGATACTATTAATTAATTTATTGCCAGCAGGGTTTATTTTTTTTATTCAATGCCAGTTCTTTAACATAATCACGGGGTAATAAATCTGAGGCGACTCTGGCTATTGTCTGGCTGGAACGAGTTTTAAGCATTCCAATGGTCATTTTTTTATCTAATAGTTTGAAACCCTGGATCATAAAATGTTTAGGAAGAGCTTTAATAAGTCCAACTATTGCATATCTTGGCATTTGCTTAACCATGTCTTTGCTTGATTTGCCGTAAAACTGGGATATTTTAACTAGATGGTTGGTTCTTAAGATTGGTAGCGTGGCTTTGGCGATTAGTTGTGCTTGATTGTCAGATAAGACACTGACGGCCATTTTAGCACTTGGTAAATCTTTAACTTTTTTCATGCATTCTAAAAATTGTAACATTTGTGCTGGTACTCCACGCTTTGCCCCCAGAGTTTCTCTGAGTTCATCTTTATTAAATTTACTGGCGGTTTCAAGGGCCAGCTGATTAAGCTGGTTAGGTTTAAGAGATTCAGGTTTTTCATATTTAAATTTTTGTTTTTCTTTGCCAGGCGTTTTCTGTCTAACAGTATCTTCATAATCTCCATGATTCTCAGTTATGATTTTTAATGCTTTTTGAATAGGATTTTCTTTACCCTGAACTGGTCTTAATGCATCAGCATTTCTAGGTGTTTTACCTATTAATTGCTCTTCAATAAATGGAATAATCTCTTCCTGTGTTCTAGTTGGGTTTTGTTCTTTTTCAACTTTGAGCCCTTTGGTAACAACATCTTCTATCAGGTCACAACCTGTTTTATAGCCTGATATTTCCTTAAGATTCATAAGTACTGCCAACATTTCTTTAGGAGGGGGAAGTAGTTCAACAGCTTTTTTCCTTGGCATTGCTCTTAATAGAGCTTCAGGATATCTGGCATTGAAAAGAACACGGCACATATCTTCCACAGGTAGACCTATTAATGCTTTTTGTAGAATATGCTTGGGGACTACATATAAATGTTCAACTAGTTCATCTTGTGGAACTTCATATAAAACATCTAATACTTCTTTTCTTCTAAGAGTTCTTAGCATATCCCAGTTAGTTAACTCTTTAGAATTGATCTCAAAAAGTTCTTCACGGTTTTTCTTATCGAATGATATAGTTATTTCGTGAACATAATCATCAGTAAAATTATCATTGGCTTTGATATTATTATTTAATCCCCATAATAGGCCTGAATAACTTGCATCTAATGATTTTTTATCTTTTTGAATACTTTTAAGTTTTTGCTGACCATAATAAATGTCATCTTTGTTGATAGATTGTTTGAGTTCTTTACTAATTTGTTGAGCTTCAAGATCAATGTCTTTAGCTTCGGAAGAAATACATTTGTATTTGTTTTCAACCTGATTACACTCTTCATTCATTTTTCTGGTCTGCTTATCTTTGATGTCGGCTTCGTGAAACTTATTAGTCATTGCTTTTTCTAAAGAACTGATACCTTTAGAGTGCTGTAATGGTATTTGTCTTATATAATCAGTAAATATAGAATTAAGTTCTTTTGAACTGAATTCTTGATTATGCAAAAGGCTCTGAAAGTCCTGAACTACTAGTTTGGTATCATCATCAATTGTGAGGTCAGGTTCATAAGCATAAGGTAATGCATTATTTAACAAATTGCTCATTATAGCCCATGCCTCAGGGAAGTTGACTGATATTTCTCTGCTGAATCTGACAAAAAGTGTTTCTAAATCTTCTCTGGTCATAACTTCAGGTTTAATAGTCATAGCAAACTGATCAATTGCGAGTCTAGAGGTGTCGTCCATAGAAGTGTCAGGCACAAAGGCATCAGGGAGAGCTGTATTAAGGATGCCATGCATTTGGGCCCATGCTTCAGGGAAGTTGACTGATATTTCTCTGCTGAATCTGACAAAAAGTGTTTCTAAATCTTCTCTGGTCATAACTTCAGGTTTAATAGTCATAGCAAACTGA
>JBFMGH010000293.1:0-11703 GCA_040752795.1 Cyanobacteriota bacterium | reverse complement strand
TGTCTGCACTACGGCAACACAATAGGGCTAAATTTGGCAATATTAAAAGAACGATACAAAATCAACTATACTCAAAGCGTGATGGTATCGATAGATTTAACCAGAAAATTGCATCGTGAATCTTTAGGTTGAATAATTATGGGCAACAATTATATATAATATACATATGTTGGCTTAAATATATCAAATATACTAATCCACGAAAATAACCGATATATGGCTTTAGGCCCCTATAATCTGGAATCTATTTTAATTACTTTCAAGGATCAGTATAAACCACCCAAAACTTATCTGAGAAGCTTATAATGGGCTTTGCTGGTCAGGTTTCGAGTATATTTCTTAGCTGTAATTTGAATAGAAATGATGAATCATTTAAAATGACTGATTTGTTAAGAGTTATTATAAAAGTTTGTTAATCTATAACACCTTTTAAATTTTATATGTTTTAAATACAATGTATGTTTATCACCAAAAATAATAATAATCCTGTTATTTTCAAAGGCAATGTTTTTGATGAATACAAAAACATTAGAAATACGTCTATGTATACAACAGAATTATTTACGAGACTAAAACAGCCACCTTGTTATGATATTGTTACTTTTTCTTCTTCTAAGAATTGTAATAAAATTCAAAACAAAAGTTCTATTGGGATCTCACATAGTCAAAAAGTTCAATTAAAGCAATTTTTAAATCATATAGAAAAAAAAGGTATTAAATATTTTATTGACCACAGGCTTTCTAATGGATTAGTTCTTGATAGGTCACCTAATTCTAAGACTCAACCTTCAGGCCTTGCTGCAGAAATGGCTAGCATTGCTGCGACAGGTTATGGCTTAACAGCCTTGGTTCTTGCTGCTGAAAAAAACATGATACCAAAAGAGCAAGCTAAAGAATGGGTGCTGGAATCACTTAAATTTGTCGAAACCCATACGCCAAAAATTAATGGCGGTTGGCTGGCTCATTTTGTAGATAGTAAAACAGGTGAAATATACAAAGATACAGAAGTCTCGTCTGTTGATACGGCTTTATTCTTCTTTAATGCTTTCATTGCTGCTGAATATTTTGGTGGAGAAGTTAGAGATCAAGTTAATAAGATGTTTAATAAAATTGACTTTGATCTTATGCTAACGCAAGATAATCAATTGCCTGACAGCAAAGCCTTTAGCCTTGGGTTTCATATTAAAGACGGTAAAAGAGAGTTTATTAATTATAAATGGGATGAGTATTCTGAAGGCATTTTGGTTCCATTACTTGCCCTAGGATCTGATAAGGTTACAGATTCCGTTTGGTCTGAAGGCTGGAATCGTTCAAAACAGTGGGAATATAACAAAAAAAAATCCTTTGTTAGTTTACCTTTGTTTACTTATTATTACCCCCATGGCCTGCTTGATTTAAAAGATAAAGTTGATATAAAAGGCGATAATTTCTGGCAAAGTTCAATAAATGCAGTTCAAATGCAACAAGACTTTTGTAAAGATAAGGGGTATCCTCAGGGAATATTTGGAATAACAGCTTGCGATGGCCCTAATGGCTATCAGCCTTACCAGCCAGCCGGCACTGAAGAATATCCAGCACATGATGGAACTATTGCTCCACCTGCTATTGTTGCATGTCTACCTTTTGCAGAAAAGGAAGTTAGCAGCCTTATCGATTTTATTAAAAAGAATAAACTTGATAATGATGAATATGGTTTATGTAACGCATACAATGTTAAAACTGGCTGGAAAACAGGTGATGCCCTTGCAATTGATATTGGCAGTATGCTGCTGATGACAGATCAATATCAATCAGGGCTTATTTATAAACTTTCTAATAGAAGTTCTATGGTTAACAAAATATTGAACCGGGCAGGTTTTAAAAAAGTTTAAATATAAAATATTAACTCTTAAAGACATATGCATAACTGGATAAATTCTCAAAATAACCAAGATAGCAGATAAATAGTGTCGGGTTTAAAAGGCCCGTGCAGCGGGCCTTTTAAACCCTCCCCTCATTAACCACTGTTCCCTGATATTTTATAAAACATTCGTTATGCAGAGGTCTCTATTATGAAAGCAAAGAATGTTTTGACAAAACTATTCTAACATTTTAAAAGCCGTACAGCATAAACTGTGCGGCTTTTAAAATGGGCGATACTGGGCTCGAACCAGTGACCCCTTGAATGTCATTCAAGTGCGCTACCAACTGCGCCAATCGCCCTTTATATAAGGCGACACCCAGATTCGAACTGGGGATAAGGATTTTGCAGACCCCTGCCTTACCACTTGGCTATGTCGCCCTGACATTTTTATTATCTTTTCAAAATTCAGTGTATCACATTTTAAGATACCTATACAGGCATGTCAATTCTTTTCATAACATATCATTACCTTTTGTTTCATATTGAAATTTATTAGCTTTAAACATCCTCTAATATCAAAATAATATCTATGTATAACATATCCACAAACAATGCTTACCCGCTTTTAGCAAACATAGCAAATAAACAGCACCCAGGAATTAAACTTAATTTCTCATATTTTGACTGTTATTCTTTATAAAGTTATTGCTATTATGATATATAAATAAACTTTAACACCTAAGAATCTTTGTTTTCTTTAGTTAAATAATATTTCTTCGCCCCAGACTTTAAAAACCATTTGTGATTTTCTCTGGTATTCTTAACAAATATTGTTGCTATTTCATCTTTATATGCAACAAACCATCTTTTTTTATGTTTAGTTCTTAGCTCTACAGCAATTTGAGCATTGTTAGGCACACATATCCAGTTTACATCATATTCAGCCAGATCATCAAGCCACTTACCTCTGGTAAGTTTTATATTATGGGCTTTTTTGAAAAACTCATCCCCATACATATCAAAGCGAGTATCAATAAAAACTTTGTACTTTGGAAAGAGTTTCAATATTGCATAACTTCCCCATGTAGGGTGTGTATAGAATCTACCGGGTATATCATATTCTAACACAAATCTATAAGCCTCCACCGGCCTATAAGATACATAATCCAAAGAGAAATCATAAACATCTCTTAAACTTTTTACCTGCATTAATGGCACCAGTAATAGAATAAATATTACAATAGCTATTAATGAAATGGGTATCTTTTTATATTTAAAATCTTCACTCAACAATTTTATTTCTAGATCCTGAATTTTCTTTATCTTTTCAAACGGATACTTAATTATTTTAGATAATTTCTCTCTATTTAAAATATAATCTTGCAGGTCTTGAAGCTGAAGAGCCAAAACTAATGTTGCAAATATAGCAAAAAACTGTACATTTCTAACAAACATTAACGTCATATAAATTGATGTAGCCAGAAATATTAAATAAAACAGGTTTTGTTTACGATTAAAATAGCTGAGCAATATAATTGAAACTATAAAAATTAATACTGGTAGATACAAATCTTTATGGAAATTTGGCGAAAGCAATTCTTTAATATTGTCATTCATATATCCTGAACCCATAAGGGTTATCATATAAGTGTATAGTTTTATACCATATGGATTTACTAAAGTCATCAAAAGTGAAATGCCAGTTGCAATAGATAAGGTAGTTAAATATAATTTCTGTCTATCGGCTTTATTAATAAGAGAATCCAAACATTTATACACCCAAAATATTAATAAAATAATCATACCAAAGGTAAAGCCTAGGTGCATATTGGCCCAAAACAGAAATATTACAGGCACAAACCATAATACCTTACGTGAATACTGTTCACTTAAAACAAATATTATCAATAGTAAAGCCGTAAAAAGATAAGTAAAATTCGCTGGCCTAGCATATAATGTAGAGCTAGCTGTCCAGCCTCCTAATATAACTGCCATTAGGCAGTATATCAAGTTTATTTTCTGTAACCTCAAATTTAAAAATAGTAATGTATAGGTGAGAGTAAAAACCAACAAACATAAAATCGCTACCCCATGATATTGAGCCACCTTAAAACCTAAATATGTTATTACTTCAAATAACCATTGATATAATATCCAGGGTTTTTCTGCATAAGTATAAGAATATAAGTCATATGGTGGAAGCAAAAAACCACTATTAACGATAAGTTCTCCGGTTCTTAACAACCAGTTTATGTCTGAATCATATAAAACTCTGAATCTTATTCTTTCAACCTGAATTGTTATAAGGAAAAAAGCAATAAAAAAAATAGCCGGAAGTAACAAAAAAAATAGCTTTAAACACTTCTTAAACAAATTATTCATAATTAATCATCAATTATAACAGCGTGCTTACGTAAATTCGTCTTGGCCCTCTCCATAGAAATTTCATCGCCTCTTTCTTTTGCATCATAATATATTTCAAGCCATATCTTTCTTGTTTTTTCTTGAATTTTTGATTTTGAATGTAATACATCCTGAAATCTTTTAATTCTATCTGACTTTGGTTTGACTTTGGCTGCTAAATCAATATACTTTACTGCTTCAGTAAAGTTATTATTATACATTAATTCCATTGTTGCAGCAGTATATGGTAGCCACCAGTTTTTTGGATTATTTTTAATTCCTTTAGCAATAATTTTCATGGCAAGATCAGGTCTATTAAATTCATCTGCAATAGCAAATGCTCCAAACCAATAAGCATAGCTAAAGTTTGGATCTAAAGTTGTTATGACATCCACATATTTATAAATATATTCAAAGTCATACTTAAGCCGCTTTCTTTTCAGTCTGTGATTCTCACCAAAATATTGAATAAACTGTAACCACACAATATCAGCAATAAGATTATCAAATCCCAGTGTAAAATATTTAACTTTATCTGTTGGTAATGTAATTAGAAGATTCTTTTCAACATAATACTTTGCCTGTTTTTCTTTGTATGCATCAAGCTTAAGTTGTGAAACATGAGCAACAACACATAATCCAATAAACAGTCCAATAAATATTATTTTTTTTATCATAGATAAAATTATAACAAAAATTTTAGTTAGTTTAACAACTCCTCAAGATCCCATATAATGGCTTACTAAAGAGCTTTTAATCTTTGGCTTCAACAAAAAGGCATAGTAGGTTAAAAGCCCGTTATGCAGTTGTCTTTTATACCAATCCAAGAAAAGAAACATTATACCGTTAAAATTTGCTGTAATTGAATCTATAATTGTTTTCAAGGAACGGCTTAACTTTTTCTGTATTTCTACAATAATCTGAAGCTAATTATACCAATCCACGTAAGTAAACTATTATATGCTTTAAATTTACTCTAGGGTGTTTTTCGTTGCTCAGCAACGAAAAACACCCAGCCTCTATAATCTGGAATCTATAAATTACTTTCAAGGATCAATATAATTACTCAGAGACTCAACAAAAATATCAATTCCAAATAATAATTTTTTAGGGGTTTTTGCCTGTTGATAGTAGGCAAAAACCCCTCTCATAATTTTTAATTATGAATAAAAATCTTTACATCTATTCTATTTGAAACTATAAAGAAATGGTTAATAGAGTTGAAAAATAATTCAGGTCTTAAAAAAAAAGAAGAAGAAATCATTCACTTTCTGGTGTGCTAATAGTTTTCACGCCAATAGGGTCATCAGATGCGCCATTTTTACCATAGCCTCTCATTATAACGGTAAGTTCGCCACTAGCTGAAAGAGCTACCTGGCCAACGTCTCCAGTGTCTCCTTCAAGAAAGGCTTCCAAATCAGTATCATATGGGCTAACAACTTCGTCTCCAGAATCAGCAACACCATCAGGATCATTTAAGCTTAAAAGAGAATCTTCTATTGCATTGTTTGCTGTTTTATCTTCAACTGTCATCTGAGTTAAAACTGTTGAAGATGCAGCATTAATGTTTGCCTTTACGACTGAATCTTTAGCTTTATCTGCTGCATCAAACAAATAAGCTGAGGCAATCAGTGATAATATGCCTAAAATCACAACAACTATTAACAATTCAAGTAAAGTAAAACCTTTATTTTTCATACTGACAACTCTACTTATTATTGTACTTGCTAAACTTTAAGGAATCGATAGGAGGCAATAACTGCCTCCTATCTTTTATTTTTTAACAATTATGGATTGTTATTACCATATCTAAACTATGAAGTAGCTTCTTGTGGAGCTGAAACGGTTTTCTTAGCGCCATCTAAAGCTTCTGTATTTTTGTCATAACCGGTAATGGTTACTGCATATTCACCATCTGTACCATCCAAGGTAACTTGGCCAGCTGCTGCTGCTGCTGCTGCTGCAACGAAAGCATCGTCAGCTGTTGAGAATGGTGATTTAGCATCATCTGATGTATCATCTGTTGTACCAGCTGCATTGAGGTCATCAGCTGCGTCGGAAGCTGCATCATCAGCATCTTTTTCTTCTACTGTTAACTGTGTTGTTACTGAAGAAGCTGCTGCGGATACGTTAGCTTTAACTGCGCCTTCTTTTGCTTTATCTGCTGCGTTTAATAATGTAGGAGCAGCAATTAATGCTAATACACCAAGAATAACTACAACGATTAATAACTCGAGGA
Source organism: Cyanobacteriota bacterium (assembly GCA_040752795.1). Taxonomy (GTDB): domain Bacteria; phylum Cyanobacteriota; class Vampirovibrionia; order JBFMGH01; family JBFMGH01; genus JBFMGH01. The sequence continues at coordinate 5,218 of JBFMGH010000293.1, read as the reverse complement.
GTGTAAAACCACGTTCTTTACGCATATTAAATTCCTTTCTAACAAATACTACTAACAATCAAACTGAACTACAAAAAATTTTTTAAAAGAAAACCTAAATCTTAACCGCTTACTAGAAGGTAATCACCCCCAATTCATTTTTTTTACTTCATCTATTATAGCATCTAATTTTAAAAAGTTTAGACCCTTCTTTAAAACTCTGTGGTTACTTAATACCCAGAATCAATTTTTTTTAAACGTATTTTCCAAAATTTATTTCCGAATTTCGAAATACGACAACTGTACCAGTTATGTTTTTAACTGTTATTAGAGAAGATTTGCCTTCTATTGCAATAGAATAATTTTATTAATCTTTTTTTACATTTCAGAAAATCAAATGTAATAATTTGTGAATATTCAAAATATTTTTGTAAAAAAATTTTTTATACATTTCTGAAATTCTATTTTTAATTTTTAATAACTACAGGATAATCTGCATAAGTTCATAAGTTATTAACATTTATAAAGACTTGTGCATAAGTGAATATATTCTCAAAAAAGCAAAGGTAGCAGAGAAATAGCAGCGGGCCTTTTAAGCCCGATGCCTTGTTAAACACTGTTCCCTGATATTTTATAAAACATTAGTTATGCAGAGGTCTCTTTATATATAATCTGTTTCTATTGTTATGTTTAGAATTTACTTTATTAAAACTAAATTTAAAAAATTTTTTTTCATAAGCAATTTTTTTGATTAATATAAACATTAAAATTATTCAGGATTTTTGATGAGGAAAAAAATTTGATAAAACAAATTAAGGATATAAATCAACTTCTAGAAGATTTTTACTATTTCCTAATAACTTTAAACAAAAAAGAATATTTCTTTTCAATATTATTAACAGGATTTATTACAGGGATAATTATTGGTCTAATAGTTCCAATAGAAACAACTCTTTCTTATGAGCTAAAAGTAAATATATTTAATAAATTAAAAGCACTTATAGCTTCAACAGGTATTATAAGTTTCTCAGGTTTATGTATATCTATTGTTACTTTTTTATTTCTAATGTGCTTAATTTATGTTTTTATAGGCCTTACAAAACTTTCAAAAAAAGGGGATAATGTTAAACCATATAAAATATTAATCCTGTGCTCTCTTGTTTGTTCTGCAGTTGCTACCTACATTTTTGTTTATTTCTTCATTGAAAACCCAAGTGACATTTTAGTTGATCTACTAAAGATGAATGATATTTTTATTGCATTCTTCTACATCTTATTTATTCTGGTAGCTTTGCTTTCTATTGTTATAATACTTCAACTGGTAAGAAGCTCTAGAACACAAAATGATAACGAGAAAAATAACATTCTATTATCCAAAGACTTACTTATTAAGATATCAGTTGGTATATTTATCCTAATATTATTGTATTTTTTCTTCACCATGGCTGCAAATACCTGGCAAATAAACCAGTGGCTGAGTGAAACTATTTTTGTTTCTTATAATAAATACTGGGTAAAATTTTTAAATCTTTATTCCAATAACCTGATAATGTTTAAGATAAATTTATTCCTGTCTTTATCAGCTGTTTTTATAATTGTTAACTATATACTTGTTTATATTATTAATTTTATTATAACAAGAAAGGATTCATTAGCCTACTTTTCAATAATGTTATTTATTTTATTTGTTATAACTTTTATCATGGCACAGAATATTTTTTCAAGCCAGCTTTATTACAGATTCAGAATGTCTTTAGTTATAATATTACTGATTTTTATTTCATATTACATACTTCAACTTGCTTTGTTTAGCATTTATACACATTTAAAAAGAACCGGGGTATTAAATTCTAATTATAAACCTTCAAATAAAACTGTAACAATATTTATAATTAGCTACATCGTGTTTTTACTGATTGGCTTATGGGGTTTAAAATCAAGCAACGAGGTCAGGGCAATTACCTTCAGATATAATACTTTTGCTAAACTTGCCTTAAAATGGAACTATTTAATCAAGCCGGGTAAGAATACTCCAATTCAAAAATCAAAATTGCTTCAAACTGTCTCTAACAAATCATCCAGTGACAATCTTATCCAGGATTTAAAATACAAACCAAACATAATATTAATTGTAGTTGATGCAATGAGATATGATTTTGTTCAAGAAAACCTGAATAAAACAGATAATACTATAGGTAAATTCGCAAAAAACTCCTTTAATTTTAAAAATGCCTATGCTCAAACAACATATACAGTTAGTTCTATCTCTTCAATATTTTCTTCAAAACTATTAGCTGCCAGATCAGATATTGATTACATTACCCTGGCAGAAATACTTAAACAAAATGGTTACTATACTTACGCCTTAAATACTTTTGTAAAAACTTTTAACTTTGATTACATAACTATTAACAAAACAAAATATGATTCTTTAATGGCAAAAGGATTTGAAACAAATGAAAAAGTTAAAATATACCATGCAATAGACTCTTCTCAAAAAGATAAAGCTATAACCAAAGGTTTTATTAAGTTTTTAAAAACATATAACAAAGAGCGTCCTCTTTTTGCTTATATTCATTATGCTGAGTTACATACCGTACCTCCTTCTGAAGTTTTTAGCAATTTACTTTCAGGAGACCACTTTAAAAAAAGATATCAAAAAGCCTTACAATCTGAAAACAATAGTATGAATGGAATATTTGAGGCATTAAAGGAAACCGGATTTTATAATGATTCTATTATTATAGTAACAACAGATCATGGCGAAGCATCTAAAGAACATGGAGACTTATTTCATGTTTATAATACCTACCAGGAAATAGTACATGTACCTTTATTCATTAAGTTGCCTAAACAACAAAATGCTGAGTCTGTTAATCATATGGTATCTCTCTTAGACCTTATGCCAACTATATTAGAATTAATTGGATATGACTGCAACAATCTAGACTTAGACGGGCTTTCCTTTGTTTCAATAATGCAAAACAATCAAATGCCAAAAAAAGAAACTTTTATGGCCATATATATGTATAAATATCCCGTTGCATTTGAGTATGGCTTATATGGAAATGAAGATAAATATGAAAAAACAATTTTTGAAGTTTCTATGATCGATAAAAATAACAAATGGAAATATATTCATAATATGTTTTTTGGTTATGATGAGTTATATGATTTAAAAACTGACCCGGGAGAACTGAACAATGTTATCGACGAACAACAACAAATAGGTGAACAAATGTTACAAAAAATACAAGATTCTCTATTTTTAAAAAAATAATTAGCCTATTTTTTAATCAATTTAGCAACTTTCTATCATCATATGTTTTAAAGATATTGACTTAGAAATAAACCTTAAATTTCTAAATTCTGGTACTTCTAAAGATTTTATTAAATGCTATAATGTTTGACAAACTTAGACAAGGAATTAATATGAGCCTAAGTCCAGTAACAACAAATTTGGTAAAACCAACATTCAGGGCAAAACAATCAGGGGAACCTAATGTTTTACCACAAAATATGAATCCAGCTGACTTACAGGTTCAGCCAGCTGCTTACATGAAGCCTTTTAAACCAGGTTTTATAGCTCGCGTACGGGCGTTTTTCACTAACCTGGCCGAAACCACAAAAGGCGCTGTAGTTGGCTTATTTTACGGAGCGGCTGCAGGCGGTGCGGCTGCAGGCGTAGCTGCATTTATGACTAAGGGTGGGCAGGCTGCAGCATCTGCTGTTAAGTCATGGCCATTACTTAGAAATGTATTTGTAGCATCTACTATTGGTGGCTTGGCCATTGGGGCCGTAGCAGGCAAACAAAAGGCTTCTGAATCAATTAAAGGAGCAGGAGTTGGTGCATTATATGGCGCTGCCGCTGGCGTGCCCGCTGCACTAACAGCACTCGCTCTCAAGTCAAGAGGGGCTGGACCAGTTGCAAAAGGGGTTATGATAGCTGCAACTGCTGTTAATGCTATAATTGGAGCCTGGGTTGGCAAATTAATTGCTAACGGTAAAGTAGGTAAAATCTACGATCAACACGGTAGAGCTAATTGGTCCGTTAAAGGTTAAGCTGGATTTATAAATATAAAAGTTTAAAAGGTATTATGAAATACCTTACTTTTTCTTTTTTGACTTATAGATGACCTTTTTAGATAGGGTTCCTATTTCTTCAAGGTTAATTTCATTTGAAACTTCTTCATAAGCAAGGATTGTTAAACCAGGTATAAATTCTTCATAAAAACTAAACAAAGATTGTCTTATTGATGGTGTAGTAATTATTGCCGAATTTTCAATTCTTACTTTGGCATTTTCAATTATTTTAGCGGTATTAGTCATTAAGAGTTCGGTTTCTTCATCAGAAAAGTTTATTATTGAAGCAGAGTTTTCTGATTCAATAAGGTTATCTTTAATATATTTTTCAAGATCAGGCTCGATAGTAATAGAATTAATAACACTATTTGAATCACAAATGGAATAAGAAATTTGTCTTTTTAATGCAATTCTAAGCTTTTCAAGCAAAATTTCTTTATCAACAGCAAAGCTATATAGATCCATTATTTTTTCAAATATAAATGTAATATCTTTTATAGGGACCCTTTCTCTGACAAGGCTGGCAAGAATATATCTCAGGTCTCCCATCGCAACAATTTCAGGAACAACATTTTCTGCAAGGTCAAAATTTTCTTTTCTTACTATTTCCATAAATTTATTAACATCTTTATAATCCAATAGATCCTGAGCATGTTTTATACACAGCTGACCAAGATGCTGGGAAATAACCTGAGATGCAGAAAGGCCTTTTTCCCAGAAATCCTTTGTATCTTCTTCTTTTAGCCAGAAAACATCCAAAAAGTAAATAGGATCAATACCAGAAATAGCATTACTGGGCTTTCTTGTTAAATTTGACTGCCCTTTACATAACATTCTATATGAAGGATATACTAAACCAGTTGCGGCTGGAACCTCTCTTATATCTATTCTATATTGAAATGGTTCTAATTCAGCATCATCTGAATAGCGAATATTTGGAATTACATATGCATATTTATCCGTAATATCCTGTCTTAATTTAATATTTGATACAACAAGGTTATCTTCATTATTTTTTTCAGTCAGTTCAATAAGTTCATCTGAAAGATATATTGTTATTTTGTCAGACTTAATTCTCCCATATTGTCTGTAAGCATCAGATATTTTAGGCATTTTTTTATTTAATTCATCAAGATTATTTATTTTTTGTTGCAAC
>JBFMGH010000292.1:0-2149 GCA_040752795.1 Cyanobacteriota bacterium | reverse complement strand
GGTAACGGCAGCTATAATACGAAATAATGAAAAAGTATTAATAGCCCGCAGAAAAAGAGGAGACAATAATGAGTTTAAATGGGAATTTCCTGGTGGAAAGATAGAAGATAATGAGTCTCCTCAAGAATGTTTAAAAAGAGAGCTTTTTGAAGAGTTTGGAATTCAAACAACTGTTAAAGAATTTGTTTGCTCTTCAAAATATGATTATGGACACATTTTTATTGAGCTTCAGGCTTATAATGTAGATTATTTATCTGGTGATTTTAATTTAGTTGATCATGATTTAATTAAATGGGTTGATATGAGCGAATTAATAGAAGAAAACCTTGCTGAAGCTGACATAAAAATTGCTAAGTATCTTTTAGACAATAAAAAAAGCATTAATCATTAGATTAATGCAATACAATCATAGAACTGATTTTCATTTTGTCTAGAATTGTCTAAAATTATTTTGGGTTAGGTTTCTAGAATTCAACGGCCCATTATTAATTGCCATAAGCCATTCTTCGGGGTTTCTAGCAGCTCTAATATTTTCTCGCTGCTCTTTTAAAGATGCTGCTGGAATAAATTGTTTTCTGAAATCTTTATATTGTTTTTCTGCTTCTGTTCCACCCTTGTCTTTTTTAAATTTATCCATTAATTTAACCATTTTTGAAGACATAAAGTTGTTAAAGAACCCTAATGCTATGCAGAGAATACCAATATTTCTAACAAGCTGTCCCGTTGTTAATTTAGCTCCTTCCTGTACTAATTTTGCAGACTCAGGTGCTAGTTTGCCTAATGTTTGCGGAGTAACATTAAAAGCCTTATTAACTAATGGTTGAGCATGTTTCATTATTGGACCACCAGCATACTTGACAATTATTGCTCCTACTCCTTCATCAATAATGCATCTGAAAGCTACATATGGTTGACCGCTCAAGAGTGCAATGGTTGGCCTGACAATGGTATTTGCTATCATATTTCTAATAATCCAGCCATCACCAACTTTGGTTTGTTTAGCAAACCAGCCTGATGAGGCAAATTTCTCTCCGGGCCTGTTTATCCATTTGGCCAGTTGATCTTTTTTTGTGGCTATAGATGATTTAATATTATTGAATAAAGTTGATTTTTTCGATAGAAATTCACCTATAGAACTAAAAGCTTTTTTCACAGTATCTGAAGCAATTGGCCCTTTGCCAAATTTTCTACCTATTACATTTAATCCAATAAAGACAGCAAGGGCCCCAAGAGCCCCGAATATCATTTTATCTTTTTTGGCTTCTTTTTTAAGTTCATCAGGGCTTTTCTTTTTGTCAGCATCTTTACTGAATTTCTTTCCAGTTAACTTTTCGCTAATCCAGTCAAGAGCTTTACCTACGTATCTGGTATTAAAATATGTGGTGGCAATAAATGTTGCATTAAGAAGAACGAAATTAATGCATTCAGCAGCACCCTGTATGGCTTCTTTATTTTTAAGTTTAAATAGATCTTTGGCCAGTTTATTTGCAAAATTAGTATATGGGCCTATAATGCCCTTCATGACTCCAACACTTATCATTGATAGGGCAAATATCCAGGCTGAAGCATGTATTTTCTCTTCTTTTGTGGCATTTTTGTCAAACATCATCACCAGAGGTCTAAGTAAACCTACAGCTAAAGAGGTTGATATTGTTACAAGTCCTACTCCATTACCATTTTTGCCAAGATATTCTAAGAAACCAGTAGCTCTAGGGCCCTGCTGCACTCTCGGCACAGAGTTTGGAATAGATCCTTTAAATGCTATTGGGCTTATTCTAGACATTAAAATACCTTAGGCAAAACTAAACAGAGTAAATAAAATTACTTTTGAGTTGACCTCAAATAAAATTGGTTTAAAAAGGTGGCAAATTTATCAGTTGATTGTATTTTATCCCCAAAACCGGGATGTATAGTGTTGTGAGTGAGAATAGTTACTATTTATTGAAAATCAGTTCTATTTTTTAAATGACCATAAATTATGATATTTGCTAGTATTTTTAAGCTTAATTTTATAAAAACCTATATATAACCTCTTATAGAAAGACTTTTGAGGAATAATTTGGGACTAAATTTAATTTAACAATTATTAATATTATAATCCCTGATTATTCACAAAGTTTCGAAAATAGATCTTTGTCGAGGGCACAAA